>DASVIY010000001.1:0-10840 GCA_036386195.1 Acidimicrobiia bacterium
ACTGCCCGCTCTTCCCGATGATGCCGAGCAGCAGACATGACGCGCCGACAAGCATCAGTGTGTGATCGGCACCGCGGCTCAGCGCGTACGCGTTGATGCCGACGATGCTGAACGTGCCCGCGGCAAAGAACGTGATGATGATGCCGATCATCAGCCCGATGTCGCCGGTGCGGGTGGTGAAGAAGGCTTTGAGCGCGGCGTCGGAGTTGGCGCCTTCCTCCCACCAGTGTCCGATGAGCATGAACGAGCACAGGCCCACCAGCTCCCACCCGACGAGCAGCTCGACCGTGTTGGACGCCACGACGAGCAGGAGCATCGACGCCGTGAACAGGCTGAGCCCGGCGTAATAGAACGTGAACCGCCGGTCGCCCTTCATGTACGCCGTGGAATAGATGTGTACGAGCAACGCGACCAGCGAGACGACGAACAGCATCATCACGGCCAGCCCGTCGATCTGCGTGCCGACGTCGAACTTCACCAACCCGTTCTGCCACCACGTGACGTTGTTGATCACCGGCTTCACGACTTCGTGCTTGGCGTCCTCGACCCGGTTGATCCACTGCACAGCCGTGACGCACGAGAGCACGAACGACGCGCCGACCGCGGCGATGCCCATCTCGGCGCCCTTCTTCGGCATGCGCTTGCCGAAGAAGAGGATCGCGACGAACGAGACCGCGGGAAGGAACGGGATGAGCCACGCGTAGTCGAGCATCAGACCGGTCAGCCCTTCAGCCGGTCGATTTGATCGAGGTTGGCACTATGCAGGTTGCGGTAGATCAGCAACACGATGGCCAACCCCACGCCCACCTCCGCGGCGGCGATCGTGATGGCGAACAACGCGAACACCTCTCCGGCGACATGGCGTCCGAACGCGGAGAAGGCGATGAGATTGATGTTGACCGCGTTGAGCATGAGCTCGACGCTCATAAGCACGAGCACACCGTTGCGCCGCGCGAGCACGCCGTAGACACCGGTACAGAACAGGAACGCGGCAAGGATCAGGAACTGATTGAGCTGCATCCGTCAGTCCCTCCGCGCGATCACGACTGCGCCGACCAGCGACGCGAGCAGCAGCATCGACACGACTTCGAACGGCAGGACGAAGTTGCGAAAGATCGAGCTCCCGATCGTGGCCGTCTTGCCCACCGGCAGCAACGAGTTGTTGATCTTCACCTCGTCGGCGCCGAACGCGTCGACGACGAGCGTGACGATGACCCCGAGAAGGAAGATCGACACCACCGCCGCGGGCCAGCGCTGATCGTTGTCGAGATCGGTATCACCGCGCATCGGCGCGCGCGTGAGCATGATGCCGAAGAGGAACAGAATCACCACCGCGCCGATGTAGATCAGCACCTGCACCCACGCGACGAACTCGGCCGCAAGCAGGATGTACTGCGCGGCTGCACCGGCGAGCACGACCACGAGGTACAACGCCGCGTGCACGACGTTCTGCGAGCGGACCACGCCGATCGCCGCGCCCGCCATCGCAACCGCGAGGATCCAGAACGCGATGTTCTGCACGACCACGGCTACTTCTTCCCCTTCACTTCGGCACCGAGCTCGAGCGGCTCGGTCTCGGGCACGGTGGCCTCCCACTCGCCGAGCTTCACCTTGTCGTGGAGGAGCGGTGCGATCCGGAACTCCGAGTACTCGTACTCGGGACTCCAGTGCAACGCGTCGAACGGGCACACTTCGACGCAGATGCCGCAGTACATGCACAGCGCGTAGTCGATGTCGAAACGGTCGAGCACGCTGACCGTGCGCTCGCGACCGCCCTCGCGCCGTGGTGGACGCTTCTCCTTATGTCCTTCGATATAGATGCACCAGTCGGGACACTGGCGCGCGCACAGCATGCAGACCGTGCAGTTTTCCTCTTTGAGCGCGATCACACCCCGCGCGCGCGGCGCCGGGTCTTCCCGTTCGTGCGGGTACTGCACCGTGACGTTGCCCTTGAGCATCGTCTTGAACGTGATCCCCAGGCCACCGATGAGCCCCGGCAACTTCGGCTTCCGCAGTCTGGCCATCAGAACGCCACCTTGAAGATCCCCGTGATGAGGATGTTGGCGAGGGCGACCGGGATGAGCACTTTCCATGCGAGTGCCTGTAGCTGGTCTTCGCGCAGGCGGGGGTAGGTGAAGCGCACCCAGAACATCAGGAACGCGACGATCATCAGCTTGGTGAAGAGCACGATCGGCCCGAGCACTTCCATCAACCCCGTATTCGTGACGCCGGGAATCGCCCAGCCGCCGAGGAAGAGCGTGGCTGCCAGCGCGGCGAACGCGAATGCCGTGCCGAACTCGCCGATGAAGAAGAAGAGGAAGCGGAATCCCGTGTACTCGACCATGTAGCCGGAGACCAGCTCACTCTCGGCCACGGGCATGTCGAACGGCGTCTGGGTGAGCTCCGCCTGTGAGGCGACCAGAAAGAGGCCGAAGCCCACGAACTGCGTGAGGATGAACGGGTTGCCGATACCACTCCAGCCGAAGATCGAGCCGTTGGCCTGCGCGCCGACGATCCCTTGGAGATCCATGGTGCCGGCCTGCATGACGACACCGACGACCGCGAGCAGCAGCGGCAGCTCGTAGGCGATCAACTGCGCGGCCGCCCGCAACGCGCCGAGCAACGCGAACTTGTTCGCGCTCGACCAACCCGCCATCAGCACACCGACGACGGACAGGCTCGAGACCGCAAGGGCGTAGAACACGCCGACGTCGAGATTGTCGACGACGAGCTTCGGCCCCGCCGGGATCACGATGAAGATGAGGAACGTCGACATCACGACGACTGCAGGCGCGATCGCGAACACATACCGGTCGGACTCGGCCGGCATGATGTCTTCCTTCTGGAGGAACTTCACGCCGTCGGCGACGAGTTGCAACGTGCCGTGCGGCCCGGCCTCCATGGGGCCCAACCGGCTCTGCATGTGGCTCATCATCTTCAGCAGGAACGTGTAGCCCAGGATCAACGCGCCCAAGGGGATGAGACCGAGCACGATCACGGTCTTGATCCCGAGCGTCAGCCCCCACCCGGCATCGACGGCGAGGTGGATCATCGGTCGATGTCCCCGAGGATGAAGTAGAGGCTCGCGAGGATCGTGATCACGTCGGGCACGTACACGCCACGCAGCAACCACGGCAGGATCGAGACGTTGCTGAACGACGCCGAGCGGATCTTCACGCGGAACGGCCCGGTCGCGCCCTTCGAGACGATGTAGTAGCCCATCTGGCCGAGAGGGTTCTCGGTCTCGACCCAGATCTCGCCCTCGGGCACCTTGATGATGCGCGGCACCTTCGCCATGATCGGCCCGCTCGGCAGCTGGTCGAGCAGTTGCAGCACCATCAACGCCGATTCGCGCGTCTCCTGCAAGCGGACCCAGTAGCGCGACCACGAGTCGCCGTCGGGATGCGTCCACACCTTGAAGTCGAGCTCGGGATAGGCGAGGTAGGGCTTGCCGTCGCGGCGCAGGTCCCAGTCGACGCCCGACGCGCGGAGGTTGGAACCCGAGACGCCGTACGCGGCACCGAGGCCGCCGGGGATGATGCCGATCGAGCGCGTGCGGGCCTCGAAGATCTCGTTGCCGGCGAGGACGTTCTCGAAATCGACGCACGCGTCGATCACGATCTTCATGACGTTGCGGGTCTCGTTGATCCAGCCCCATGGAAGATCGTCCTTGATGCCGCCGATGCGGTTGAAGTTGGGGTGGAACCGGCCACCGGTGACGCCTTCGATGAGGTTGAGGACATGCTCGCGATCGCGGAACCCCCAGAAGGCAGGCGTGAGCGCGCCGAGTTGAAGCCCCATCTCCCCGAGGAAGAGCACGAACGTGGCGATGCGTGACAGCTCGGTGAGAATCGTGCGGATGTATTGCGCACGCGGCGGCGCCTCGATGCTCATCAGCTTCTCGGCGCCGTGGATGAACGGCACCTCGTTCGCGAAGCTCGAGAGCCAGTCGATGCGGTTGATGAGCGTGGTGATCTGGGGGTAGCTGCGCACCTCGGTGAGCTTCTCGTAGCCGCGGTGCATGTAGCCGATCACCGGATCGGCAGCAAGGACACGCTCGCCGTCGAGGCGCACGACGAGACGGAGCGTGCCGTGCGTCGCCGGATGCTGCGGCCCGAGATTGAGGATCATGTCGCCGGTGTCGAGCTCCACGCCCACCGCCGCATCGGCCAGATGGCGCCAGGCGCGCCGGTCGACTTCGAGCTCGGGGAGGCGCGGCATCGGCGTGTCGGTGGTGCTCACTCGCCTTCGCCTCCCTCTGCCGCCGCCGCGACCTCTTTGCTCTCCTCTTCCTTCGCTTCCTCCGGCATCGGCTCGACGTCGACGAGACCGGGCCAGGGCTTCACGGAGCGCGCCAGCAGCGGAAAGTCTTTGCGCAGCGGGTGGCCTTCGAACTCGGACGGGAGATAGAGGTGGCGCAGGTTGGGATGGCCGTCGAACACGACGCCGAACATCTCCCAGCACTCGCGCTCGTGCCAGTCGGCACCCGGGTAGACCGAGACCCACGAATCAGCGCGCGGCGACGCGTCGTCGACGTCGGTCTTGAACGTGACGCCCCAATGCTTCGCGCTCGACTGCACGTGCGCGAGCAGTTGAAAGCGGCCGGCTGAGCCGGTTAAGCCGTACGTCATCTCCGTGGGCTGCACCGGCGCGGAGCTGTCGCCGCCAACGTCGTCGCCTTCGCGCGGCGCGGGCTGCCAGTCGACGCCGGAGATGTAGGAGAGGTAGTCGCACGCGAGATCGCGCTTCGCGACTTCGGCCGCGCGGCGCCACGCGTCGGGGCGCACGCGCACCAGCAGTGAGCCGAACATGTCAGCTTGGTCGATGATGGCGTCACCCAGTTGCGTTTCGAGCAGCGCGAGCAGCTCACCCTCTTCCGCGTCGAGCGGCGCGGCGTCGCCTTCGACCTCGTCGGCCGTGACGTCGGTCGCAGGCGGCGCACCGGCGCTGTCGGCGTCGGCCTGTGCTTGGGCGGCCGCGGCCGGCTGATCAGTTTCGGCGACGGCACGCTCGGCGTGCTCCTCGTCGCCGGCGCCGCTCTGCTCCTGGCTCGGGGTGATGTCTTCATCGGCCAACGACGATCGGCTCCCCTCGCCAGCGCTCGGCCAGCTCGTCGTTGTCGATGCCCTCGCGTTGGATCTTCCCCTGCAGCAACACGATGCCCTGCAGCAGTGCCTCGGGCCGCGGCGGGCAGCCGGGCACGTACACGTCGACCGGGATGATCTGGTCGACGCCTTTGGTGACGGAGTAGGAATCCCAATAGGGGCCGCCGCAGTTGGCGCACGAGCCCATCGAGATCACGTACTTGGGGTCGGGCATCTGCTCGTACAGCCGCTTGATCGCCGGCGCCATCTTGTCGGTGACGGTGCCGGAGATGACGACGAGGTCGGCTTGGCGGGGGCTCGCCGGGAACGGGATGACGCCGAGTCGCATCATGTCGTAGCGAGGGCTCGCGAGCGCGGCGCCCATCTCGATCGCACAGCACGCGAGGCCCCACTGGAACATCCAGAGCGAGTACTTGCGGCTGGTGTTGAGGAGCCAGGTGAGCGGCTTGGGTGAGCGCCCGCTTTCGATCAGGCCCACCGAAGCACTCCCTTGCGCCATGCGTAGACAAGGCCGAGCGCGAGCACGAGCACGAACACGATCATCTCCACGAGGCCGTAGGTGCCGAGGCTCTCGAGCCGCACCGCCCAGGGAAAGATGAACACCGCCTCGACGTCGAACATGACGAAGAGGAGGGCGTAGACGTAGTAGCGGACATTCGACTGGCCAAATCCGCCGACCGGATCGGACCCCGCCTCGTACGTGAGGTATTTCTCGTCTTGGGGTCGGGTGGGCCGTATGAGGCGTCCGGCGCCCAGCATCGCTCCCACCATGAGCAGCGCCGCGCCGATGAACACGGCTACAGCCAAATATTGCCGGTAGAACTCCGTCACGCGCGGGCCTCCCGACCGAGGTGTGGAGCAGCGCGGGAGTATATGTCCGCCCATTCTTGTTGATACAAACGGACAGCGCGCGGTTCACGGGTGTGACCGGCACCGCGCACAGCGGGCACAATCGTCATCAGCTCCACTCCCCGGCATCCCGATGTCGTCGGGACGAGAAGCCCGTGGAGGGGCGTCGAGATGGACAACAACGGAGTATTGCGGACCTCGTGGCTGCGCGGCGCGATCGCTCGGCGAGGCCAACGCGTCGCGCGCACCGCCTTCGTGCTCTCGGGTGGCGGCAACCAGGGTGCCGCGCAGGTCGGCATGCTGCGCGCCCTGCTGGAACGCGGCATCGTGCCCGACGTCGTGATCGGCACGTCGGTGGGCGCGCTCAACGGCGCCGCCCTCGCGTGTGCACCCGATCTCGCCGGCATCGAGCGCCTGGCCGAGACGTGGCGGGGCCTCGAGGGCGACCACGTGTTCCCGGGCGGCCCGATCAGCAAGGCGTGGAACATCCTGCGGCGCGACAGCCACCTGTGCGAGAGCGACGGCCTCGAAGCAATTATCGACGCGGTCGTGCCCCGAACCCGTTTCGAGCACCTGACAATTCCGCTCCGGGTCATCGCCACCGATCTCGACAGCGGCCACGAAGTGGTGCTCGCGAGCGGGCCGCTCAAGCCGGCGCTGCTCGCCAGCACCGCGTTGCCCGGCGCGTTTCCGCCAGTCGACCACGACGGTCGGCGGCTCATCGACGGCGGTGTTGTCGACAACGTGCCCTTGAGCCACGCGCTCGACGGTCAGGTTGACCGGGTATACGTCTGCAACGTGTCGGGTGAGATGGCCGACCGCGCGACCCGCTCTCCTCTCGACGCCGTGATGCGCGCGTTCACGATCGCGCGCAACCAGCGGTTCACGCTCGACATGTTCAACGCGCCTCCGGAGGTCGAGGTGGTTGTGCTCCCGCGTCCGGTCGACCGGCGCGAGATCCTCGACTTCTCCGGTGCCGGCGCGCTGATCGACGAGGCGTACCACCTCGCTGGGGGCACGCTCCACGGCCTCGCCGTCGAACCGGCCGTACGACGCCGTCGGGCCCGGCGCTCCGACGTCGCGTAGGCCGCGTCTCGCCGCCGGCCGGCTCAGAAGAGGCGGCCGAACGTCGCGTCGCGCGCGAGATGGAGGAGCGTGCCGGGCACCACGCCGATGACAAGCGTGGCGGCAGCCGCGATCGCCAGCACGGCGGCACTGCCCAGATCGACGGGGCGCGCTGTGAGCGTAGGCGTGGCCGCGGCCGCGTCGCCCTCGGGACGCGTGAACATCGCGAAGACGACCCGAAGGTAAAAGAATGCGGCGATGACCGCCGCGAGCACGCCGATGATCGCGAGCCCGTACGAGCCCGCATCCACGGCCGCGGCAAAGACGCCGAGCTTGGCGATGAAGCCGCCCGTGAGCGGCACACCGGCTTGGGCGAGAAGGAAGAAGGTGAGGAACCCGGCCAGCACCGGCTCTCGGGCCGAGAGTCCGCGGTACTCCTCGATGGAATGACGGTCGTCTCGTGTACCCAGCAACGCCACCACGCCGAAGGCGCCGATCGTCATGAACGCGTAGATGAACAGGTAGACGAGCGCCGCCTCGCGCCCGCGCGCGGTGCCGGCCTGGAGGCCGATGAGGACGTAACCGGCATGGCTGATCGACGAGTACGCAAGCATTCGCTTCACGTCGGTCTGCATCACTGCCGCCACGCTTCCGACGATGAGCGTCAGCGCGGCGAGCACCCAGACCGCCGGTTGCCAGTCATCGCGATACAACGGGAACGCAACGAGGAAGACCCGGAGCAGCGCCGCGAAGGCGGCGGCCTTCGTGGCCGAGGCCATGAACGCGGTGACAGGTGTGGGTGCACCTTGATACGCGTCCGGCGTCCACATGTGGAACGGCACGGCCGCGACCTTGAACCCGAGGCCCACCAGCAGGAGCGCGAACCCGGCGAGGAGGACGCCGACGTCGAGCACAGTGTTGGCCGCGAGGAAGTTGGCGATGCCGGTCAGTGATGTGGTGCCGGTGGCACCGTAGGTGAGCGCGATGCCGTACAGGAAGATCGCGGAGGAGAACGCGCCGAGGACGAAGTACTTCAGTCCCGCTTCCTGCGACGTGAGCCGTCGCCGGTCGAACGCGGCAAGCACGTAGAGGGGAATCGACAACACCTCCAGCGCCACGAAGATCGCGATGAGGTCGTTGGCCGTGGTCATGGCGACCATGCCGGTCGCAGAGAGCAGCATCAACGCGAGGAACTCCGGTCCTTCGAGCCCTTCGCGTTCGAGGTACGCCGCCGAGAGCAGCAGCGCGAGCAGGGTCGAGACGATGACGACGCCGCTGAGGAACACACCGAACCCGTCGACGCGCATCATGCCCGCCATCGTCGTGATCGCGCCGTGGTTCTGCACCTTGTTCCATTGCGGGACCAACAGACCGCCCGCGACGAGCACACCCGCGAACGCGATGCACAGCGCCGCCGGGTACACGAGCCGGGAGCGACGCACGAGCGCGCGCAGGAGCACGATCAGCACCGCGGCTCCGGCGAGCGCGAGCTCGGGCGCGACCGCCAGCCAGTCGACCGTAGGCGTCGCGAGCTTCGCGGCCGCGAGCATCACTTGTGGGCCCCTGCAATCACGCGTGGGGCGACGTCGGGCTGCTTATAGTCACTGTTGTGCTCGACGTGCTGGATGAGCGCGTTCACCGAGGGCTGGATGCGGTCGAGCGCGGGCTTCGGCCAGATGCCGAGGAAGAGGCTGACGGCCAGCAGCGGGACGACCGCGAGCACCTCGCGGGCATTGATCTCGGGCATGGCGGCGGTTGCCTCGTCGGGCCGGCCCATGAAGACACGCTGGAAGGCCCACAGCAGGTACACCGCCGCGAGGATCACGCCCGCAGCGCCGATCACCGCGTAGGGCCGGTGCACGAGGAACGTGCCGAGCAGCGCGAGAAACTCGCCGATGAACCCGGAGAAGCCGGGCAGACCGATCGACGCGAAGGCGGCCGCGCAGAACAAGCCGCCGAGGACGGGGGCCACGCGCCACAGCCCGCGGAACGCGGAGATGTCGTAGTTGTGACGGCGGTCGTACAGCACGCCGACGAGGAGGAAGAGTGCGCCGGTCGTGAGCCCGTGGCTGATCATCGTGAACACACCACCGTCGAGACCTTGCGTCGTCAGCGAGAAGATCCCGATGACGACGAACCCGAGGTGCGCGATCGACGAGTACGCGATGACGCGCTTCAAGTTGGGTTGCATCGCAGCGACGATCGCGCCGTAGATGATGCCGATCGTGCCCAGCACTAGGAGGAGCGGCGCGAGATCGACGGACGCTTGCGGAAACAACGTGAGCGAGAAGCGCAGGAAGCCGTACGTGCCCATCTTCAGCAGCACGCCCGCGAGGATCACCGAACCGGCTGTGGGCGCTTCGGTGTGCGCGTCGGGCAGCCAGGTGTGCAGCGGGAACAGCGGCACCTTCACGGCGAACGCGACGAAGAACGCCATGAAGAGCCACCGGGCGGTACTGGTCGAGAGCCCGTTGGGTGCCCAATGGGTGAGGATCGCGAGATCGAACGTGAGCCGGTGGTGATCGGCCTGGTGCAGGAACGCGACTGTGAGGATGCCGACGAGGAGAAACGCCGAACCGGCCATCGTGAAGAGGAAGAACTTGACCGCCGCGTACTGGCGGCGACCATGGCCCCAGCCGGCGATGAGGAAGTACATCGGTACCAGCACGATCTCGAAGAAGACGAAGAACAGAATGAGATCGAGCCCGAGGAACACGCCCATCAGCGCGGCCTCGAGGGTGAGCATCGCGATCATGTAGCCCTTCAACCGTTCGGTGATGGACCCCGACGCGATCAGCCCGACGAGGAACAACAGCGCGGTGAGCGCGACCATGAAGACGCTGATGCCGTCGACGCCGACGACGTACTGCACGCCCAGCGACTTGATCCACGGCTGGCGCTCGACGAATTGCATGCCTGCGGTGCCGGACTTGAAGTGCCAGAGCATCCACCCGGTCAAGCCGATCGTCGCCGCGGTCGCGGCGAACCCGACGGCGCGCACGAGCTCCGGGCGCCGCTGGGGTAGAACCGCGACAACGAGCGCGCCCACGAACGGCGTGGCGATGATCGCCGTGAGGATCGGGAAGCTGCTGCTCATCAGAATGCCCTCGTGACGATCCAGACGAGGAGCAGCGCAACGCCGATCACGATTCCGAGCGCGTACTCGCGCACCAGACCGCTCTGCACCTTGCGGAGCTGGTCACTGCTCTTGCGCACGAGCGTGCCGATTCCGTTGACCGCGCCGTCGATGATCTTGGCGTCGACGACGAAGGCCAGCCAGTTGGCGGCGGCTCGCACCGGCCCGGAGACCGCGGCCCCGATGCCTTCGTCGAAGTAATACGCATGACCGAAGATGCGCCCCGCGCGTCCGAGGCGTTCGTCGGCAGGATCGCGGGATGCGTCGCGCAGCCCGTCCTTGTAGAGCGCCCACGCGATCAGGATCCCGGCGATTCCGACGACGACCGAGAGCGTCGAGAGCGCCGCTGCGCCGAGGAACGACGGCGGGTGGACCGGTGTGACGTCGGCGAACACGGGCTCGAGCCATTTGTTGAGATGCTCGAGCGGCCGGAAGGGCAGGTCGAGCAGCCCACCGAACGCGGCGAGAAGGGCGAGCACGAGCAGCGGGCCCACCATGACCGGCGGTGACTCGTGGGGATCGCCGGTGAGCAGCGCCGGGCGCGGCGGCTCGCCGTAGCTCACGGTCGGCGTGTCGAACTCGGGTGCCGGCGCACCCACCGGCTCGTCGGCGTCAGGTGGCGCGGCGTCGTCGGCGCCGCCCGCGACCACGGGCACGGCGCGGAAGCGCTCGTTGCCGAAGAACA
>DASVIY010000002.1:0-9745 GCA_036386195.1 Acidimicrobiia bacterium
CGACCGCCTTGTACACCGTCGGCTGACCCTTGGCGTCGAGCTGCGTGACGAGCCCGGCTCGGACGCACAGCGCCGGCGACCCGGAAACTGCCTTGCCGCTGCACCGGAAGTGGACGCCGCCACCCGGGAGCAGCTTCCACGGCATCTTCTTGGCGGTCGCGATGACGTTCTGCGACGTGATGTCACCCGTGATCCCTTCGACGGCGACGTGGAACCCCATGATGCTGATGAACATGAGCTCCCCCGCGCTGCCGGCATCGGCGTGGCCCTTCACCTTCGGGGCGATCTCCTGCTGGTAGATCGCGAGGCCGGGGTCGGGTGGATGGCCGTCGACGGGCGCCGTCGCCGACTCGTTGACGCCCTTCAGCACGGAGCCCGGGACCGCCTTGCGGGTCGAGGCGTCGACGCACTGCTGCACGACCGTGATCTTCCCGGTGTAGCCGACGGCGTGGAGGCCGTTCATTACCGCGGTGCACGTGCCGCTGGAGCCGACCGCGTGCACCAGCCCCGCGCCGCTCGACACGATGCGCTGCATCTGCGGCGTCACGTCGGCGGCGCTGTACGGGATCCGCACCACGTCCAGGCTGATTCCCGCCTTCTTGAACTGCGCCGGGCCCTCCGATTCCCAGAACGACGTCGCCGCCGGAACATCGATCACTGTGGCGGCGACCTTCTTGATCTTGTTCGCCTTCGCGACGGCGATCGGCAGGGCGGACAACGCGGCGAAGGGGTTCCCGAAGGCGAACGTCGAGGTGGTGTCACCCAGAACGTTCGGGTCGAAAACCCCGTACACGAACGTCGGCATGTGCGCGGCGTGCAACGGCGTGTAGACGTTCGTCACGACCTGGCTCTGGCCGATAACCACGGCCACGACGCCGTTCTGGATCATCTGGTTGGCGCAGTCGGTAGCGCCGCCCGGATCGCCGTGGGTCTCACAGACGTACACCTTGACCGGCCGGCCGCCGATACCGCCGTAACCGTCGAGGTAGGCGAACGTGTCCTTCGCGACGTCCCCCTCGATCGAGTTGTCCGCCGCGGGGTTGCGGCCGTCGCTGATGACGCCGACCTTGACTGGCTCACCCGTGGCCTGCTTCGGCGCTCCCAGGAACTTCTCGACGGTGGACGAGCTCACGCCCTTGGAGGCCGTGGTCGACGTCCCGCTGGTCCCGCTCGACTTGTTGTTCGAGCTACCGCTGCTGCCGCACGCCGATACGAGCACCACCGCGGCAAGCACGCCAACGACCGCTCGCCGCAAGCCGCCATAGCCCCGCCGCTCGCGGGCAACGCCCCGCTGAACCATCCCGACTCCCCCTCATACAAGATGTACCGCTGGACGAGCGTGCACTCTATGTCCCTTGACCCTGTCCGTACAGGGCGCCTTCATGCGCGGCGGTGTCGCCGTGCCGTGGTCCAGGAAAAGAACAGACGTTCGGGCGGCCGAGCGGTTGATCAGGTCACGCGGCGATAGATAGGAGGTCGTCCCTATGCCGAGGATGCGAGGTCGTAGCACGCGACCTGTTGGAGGACGTCGGCCAGCCATTCGGGCTCGGTGATCATGAGGTCGTGGCCGGTATCGATCTCCCAGAAACGACCCTCCGCTCGCGCCCGCTCGATCATCTTGGGGTCGCGCGTCGCCACTGTCGCGCTGCACACGACGTGGAACTGCGGGATCGACCGCAGCGCATCCTCGTTGGTGAGGCGGAGCTTCTGCTCGAAGCAGGCCCACGGATTCGGGGTCAGTCGCTCGACCATCCAGGTCACGGTGTCGGGATCGGTGACCCCGTAGAGGGCGACGATCTCGCGGTCGGGGAACAGGACGAGCTCCACGCCGTCGACCGCGCGGCCCAACGGCCTGATCGCCAGGATGTGCTCGCCCGCAACGTCGACGAGCGACTCGCCGTCCGCGGGGTTCGCGGCGTCCAAGTAGACGAGGCGGCCGACGCGCTCGGCGGCCCGGTCGGCGACGCCGGTGATGACCATGCCTCCGTAGCTGTGCCCGGCGAGGATCACGTCGCGTAGGTCTTCGTAGTGAAGAAGGTTCACGACGTCGGTGATGTGGGTGTCGAGATCGATGCCCGGCCGCACAAGGTGAGAGCGGTCACCCAACCCGGTGAGGCTCGGCGCGTGCACCTCGTGGCCGGCACCGCGGAGGATGCGCGCGACGCGCTGGTAGCACCAACCGCCGTGACCGCCGCCGTGTACCAGGAGATACGTGGCCACAAGGAGCTCCTCTCTTGAAGTCGAGCACCAGTGGACCACCGCGATGGTCACCCATGTGCGAGACCTCGGCAACATCGACCGACATGCTCGACGACGTTCTCGGGAATCCTCAGGAGTGAGGATCTCCGCCCAATCCTGCCTCGCGGCCCACGCCTGCCATAGCAGGACCTGAGATGGTCGTCGGCGTCAGCGACGCGTCTGCTGGCACCGCACCGCACGGCGCAGTGCTTCATCCGGTACGGGAGGTCGAACGGGATGGTGCCCACGTGATGGCGGCGCGGGTGTCCGGGTCGTCAGCGGCCGACCGGGAAGATCCGGGTGCCGGCGTGGGAGAGCAGCTGTGCGACCGGGAGCGTCAGGCCGTGCGCTTTGGCGAGCTCGACCGCGTCGCCGAGGTCCTTGTCGACCAGCGCCGCGGTCACGCGCAGGACTTCGTCCTCGTCGGGCGCGTGCGGGTCGTCCCGGAAGTGCTTGTAGAACGGGAGCGCGAACGCGCTCAGGTCCGACAGCGCGCCGCTCGCCTCGGTGACCTCCTCGAGGAGCCCGTCGCGAACGCCGCCGGCGCCGGCGAGCTCGAGGGCTTCAATCATGGCGGCGAAGCCGGCATAGACCACGATGTTGTGCGCAAGCTTCAGGGCGGCGCCGCTTCCGAGCGGTCCGGCGGACACGACCTTCGTCGCGAATCGGAGCAGTGTCGGCCGGAGCCGCTCGACGATCTCGCCGTCGTCGCCGACGAGCACCGACATGGTTCCCTGCTGGACGCTGAACGGCCCTTTGCCGGCGACCGGTGTGTCGACGAGGTCGATGCCGCGCTCGACGGCCAGCGGGGCGAGCGCCTCGACGGTCGCAGGCATCACGGTCGGCAGCACCGCGATGCAGGCGCCCGGCCGGGCACCGTCGAGCACTCCATCGGGACCGCTCACCGCCGCGACGCACTGAGCGTCGGTCTGCACGCACACGAACACGACGTCGGACCGCTCGCCGAGCTCGCGGCACGACGACGTTGCAAGCGCGCCATCGGCGACCACTCGGTCGATCGCCTCGGGGCGCAAGTCGAACACGAATGGCGCATCGCCGGTCTGCACGAGCCGTCGGGTGAGCGCACTCCCGATCAGCCCGAGCCCGACGACCCCGACCGCAGTCATGGATTCCATTCGATCACACGACGTGCCGCCATGTCGCCCGGCGACCTGCGCGCCGGTGCTCTCGTCGACGCCGGCGATGACACCCGGGCAGCTTCCGCCACGCAGCGCTCGGCCGTGGCGCGACCGATGCCGTTCGCGCCTCCCGTGCTGATCACCACCTTGCCGTCGAGGTCACCCGCCATAATCAGACCCGCGCGAATGGTGCCGGCAGCGACGACCGGCGGCCATGTTCATCAGCCGATGAATCTACTTCATCGACTGATGAACAACGCAAGGCGCGCGCGAGAATCCCGTATGCGATGCACCTCGAACGGCCCGCCGGAATCCTCGAGAGCTACGGGCTCGAGCCGACGATGTGGCCGCCTGCCGCGGTCATCGTGTTGCTCGACAGCATCTCGTGGTACGTCCGCACCGACGAGGCGTTCGGTGTCGAGCTCGGCCGCGAGGAAACCGTCGAACTCGTCGAACGCCACATCCGCGCGCTGGAGGGTGAGCGCGCCGAGACGCCATCGACACCTGTTCGCAAGCGGTGAGAGGAGATCCGGTGGACCTACAGGCGTTGCACGACAAGATCGAGATTCAGGAGCTGCTCGCTCGGTACGCCCGCGGCGTGGACTCGAAGGACTGGGAGCTGTGGAAGGCGGTGTTCACCCCGGACGCGAGGGTCGACTACAGCTCGGCCGGCGGCGCGGTCGGCTCGCGTGACGAGGTCGCGGCGTGGCTCGAGCAGGGGCTCAGCGTCGTGCCGATGACGCAGCACTTCATCAGCAACGTCGAGGTCGACCTCGACGGAGACCGGGCCAAGGTGCGGGCCATGTTCTACAACCCGATGCAGCTGCCCGGGATGGCCGACCTGAGCTACTGCGGGGGCTACTACCACCACGACGTGGTGCGCACGCCCGGGGGGTGGAAGAGCGAGCGGTTGGTCGAGGAGAACGTCTGGTTCGTGAACCGACCCGACATGCCGGCGAGCTGAGGCTCGCGCACCGGCGTACAGCGATCGAGAGATTGAGCATGTCGGACAACTTCGAAGGCAAGGTTGCGCTGGTCACCGGCGCCGCGTCCGGGATCGGCCGGGCCGTCGCTCTGCGCCTCGCGGCAGGAGACGCGTCGGTCTTCGCCGTCGACATCGACGCCGGTCGGCTCGACGAGACGAAGGGCCTGGCGTCGGGCGAGGTCGCGGTGCGCCAGGCCGATCTGGGCGATCCCGACGAGTGCGTCGACGTCGTCGCGAGCTGCGTCGAGCAGTTCGGACGGCTCGACGTCCTCGGGAACATCGCCGGCGTCTACCTCGCCGAGCACACGACCAAGACGACCCGCGAGCAGTACCGCAAGGTCATGGCCGTGAACCTCGACGCCTACTTCTTCCTCGCCCAGGCCGCCATCCCGCACCTCCTCGAGAGCAGCGGCAACATGGTGAACATCGCCTCCAACGCCGGGCTCCAGGGCGTGCCGTACGCGGCGGCGTACTGCATGAGCAAGGGAGGCGTCGTGCAGCTCACTCGGTCGCTCGCGGTCGAGTTCCTGAAGACTCCGCTGCGGGTGAACGCCATCGCCCCTGCGGGCACCAACACCAACATCGCCGCCTCGGTGAGCTTCCCGAGCGACATGGACATCGACCTGGCCCGCCGGATGGCCGGTCTCCGTGGAATGGCCGAACCCGAGGATGTCGCCGCCGTCTTCGCCTTCCTCGCGTCCGAGGACGCGCGATCGATCACCGGCTCCATCTACACCATCGACAACGGGCTCACCGCCAGCTAGATCCAGAAGGGCGCGGCCGGAAAAGCGATTCCCAAGCCTGATCGCTTCGCGCGTTCAGCTTGACCGCGGTCGCCGAACTCGAGTCAGCGGCTCACGAACTGACGCCGGGTGGGATCCAGCTCGGTTCGCGCTTCTCCATGAATGCCAACATCCCTTCACGCATCTCCGCGGAGCCCGCGAGTGCACCGAACATCGTCTGGGTATCGATGAAGCCGTAGCGCTCGTTCAGCATGCGCTTGACGTGGGCACGCGCATCGGGTGCGGTCCGTAGGATCTGATGTGCGGCCGCGAGCGCGGCCGCGCGCAGCTCGTCGTGCGGGACGACGCGAGCGATGACGCCGAGCCGCTGCGCCTCGGCCGCGTCGAAGGTGCGCGCTGACAGCATCAGGTCCCGGGCTACTGCGATGCCCACATGCGCGGGCAACGCCGCGGCGTAGAACGCATCGGGGATGCCACGCAGCAGCTCCGGTACCCGGAACGTCGCACGGTCGCTCGCCACCGTGATGTCGGCCATCATCGCGATCAGCAACCCGCCGGCCTGGCAGATGCCGTTCACCGCCGCGATCACCGGCGCGCGACTGTCCCGGATCGCTAGAAACGGCAAGATGTCCTCGCCGACGTGCTCCGGGAGGTCATCGCCAGGCTCCGACCGTCCGCCGAGATCACCACCCGGTGCGAACACGTCGCCGACCCCGGTGATGATCAACGCGCCAACATCGGGGTCGGCGTTGACGAGCCGCACCGCGCGCTTGATGCCGTAGTACATAGCGGGCGTGAGCGCGTTCCGCGCCGCCGGCCGGTCAATGACGCACCACGTAACGGGCCCCTCGCGCTCGAAGCGGAGGGCCGAGGTCCCGAGCTCATTCATCGCGCCCACGATAACCACACTCCCGTGCGAAGCTGAGAGTCGCAACCGGCGGGCAGCAACGCCGAGCTTCCCGCTTCGGAACGATGCCGAGGGCAGTACTCGATCGCATCAGCGCTTGAACAGGAGCCAACGACCGTGACGAGAACCACGACGAAGTTCGCAGACCGCTTGCCTGATGATCGGTGCGCGTTCACGTGGTGCGGTCATCGGGTCAGGCCGCCTCGACCGTCTCGATCCGGCCGGCGCACCCTCGCCTCGGTAGCCATCTTCGGCTTTCTTCTTGTCTCCTGCAGCTCGGGGGGCTCCGCCGCCGGCAAGGCGACCACGACGCGTCCGGCCGCGGCGCGCGCAACCCGCGGCCTTACGGGCGCGCACCGGTGCGCGCAGGGCGCGCTGACCCAGGGAAAGGTTCCCGCCGAGGAGCAGCAGCTGCCGGCCAACGTGCCGGCGGGCCAGGCCGCGAGCCGCACCGACTTGCTCGTCACCTCGTTCGACGGCACGAAGATCTTCACTCACTGGTTCCCGGTGGCGGGGGCGTCGAAAGCGAAGCCCGCCCCGACGGTCCTCATGGGACCCGGCTGGTCGCTCCCCGGCGACACGAGCACCGGCGGTGCCGCCCTGTTCGGCGCGGCGAGCATCAAGGGCCTGCACGACCACGGCTACAACGTGTTGACGTGGGACCCGCGGGGGTTCGGGAAGTCCGGCGGTCAAGCCATGGTCGACGACCCCGACTTCGAGGGCCACGACGTTCGCATCCTCATGGACTGGGTCGCTGAGCAGCCCGAGGCCCAGCTCGACGCGAAGGGCGACCCGCGTATCGGCATGGTCGGCTTCTCCTACGGCGGCGGCATCCAGCTGTCGGTGGCAGCGGTGGACTGCCGCGTGGACGCGCTCGTCCCCGGCCTGGCCTGGCACTCCCAGCACACCAGCCTCTTCAAGGCCGACACCGTGAAGGTCGGCTGGGCGAACCTCCTCTACAACGCCGCCGTCACCGCCGGCGGCCGCCTCGCACCGGAGCTCATCGCCTCCGCCCAGAGCGACCTTCCCACCGGGCGCATCTCGGCCGAGCACATCGCCTGGTACGAGAGCCGCGGGCCCGGCGACCGCATCGACTCGGTCGACGTGCCCACCTTGTTCGTGCAGGGCACGGTGGACACACTGTTCTCGCTCGACGAGGCCGTGACCAATTACGAGTCCCTGCGCGCCCGCGGCGTCCCCACCGCGATGGTCTGGTTCTGCGGTGGACACGGCACCTGCCTCACCAGCGACGCCACCAAAGACGACCGTTTCGGCACGGCGTCGTTCGCCTGGCTGGACCGCTACCTCAAGAACGACACGTCGGTGCACCTCGGTCCCGCGCTCGACGTGGTCGACCAGAACGGGAAGCGCTGGTCCGCTGACGGGTGGCCCGTACCCCAAGCCGACCCGGTGGTGGCCACCGGCAGCGGGGTGCTCGACCTGAACGCCGGCGGCGGCAGCGGACCCGTCACCACGAAACCCCGCAAGGGCGACCCGCTCGGTGGCCTCGTCACCGGCATCACCCCCGCCAAGGCGGAGAACGCGGTCGACGTGAGCATCAATCCCAAGGTCGACGCCCTGGCGATCGGCGCACCGATCCTCTCGTTCGCCTACAGCGGCACCGTGGCCGACGGGCCCGAGCCGGTGCGGGCGTTCGCCCAGCTCGTCGATGACGGCACCGGGCTCGTGGTGGGCAACCAGATCACGCCATTCGCCCTCACGCTCGACGGCGCGCGGCATACCGCCACCGTGCCGCTCGAGATGATCGTCCACCACCTGCGGCCGGGGCACACCCTGACCCTCCAGCTGGCCGCGTCCACCGTCGCCTACAGCACCCCCCGCCTCGGCGGCCAGGTGAGCTTCGAGCACATCCGCATCGAGCTGCCCGTAGCCAAGGGAATGACGCGCTCGTGACTGCCAGCGTCCTCGTGCCAACGCCCGGCACCAACTGTTCGTGACCAACTTGTGACCACGAAGTCCGCGTCGTGTCATTCCACACGGAAGTACCGCCCCGCCTCGTGAACGAATACCTCGAGCACTGAGCGCGCGTTACCGCCGCCAACGTCGGCGCGACGACGCCAACAACCCTTCGCTCCGCGTGTGGTACGCGTCGCTTCGGCAGTCGCTACGCGCTCGCCCGCTCCCGGTTCGCGACGTCGAGGCAGGCCTCGAGTAGCACGGGCGCGAAGCGATCGGGCTCCCGCACACCGACCGGGTGGTCACCGTCGATTTCGTACACCGTGGCGCCGGGCACGGCTGCGGCCAGCTTGCGCTGGCGCTCGGTGGGCACGAGCCGGTCGTGTGTGGTCACGACGACCGCGGTCGGGACGTCGACCGCGCCGATCCAGTCGCGCGACGTGAAGTGGCCGAGGGCCTGGGCTGCCTCGACGAGCGCCACCGGGTCGCTGCGCCGGAACTCGGACCACTTCCACTCGGTCTCCGCGGAGTCGACGACGCGCCGCGCCGCGAGCCTTTCGGCCAGGTGCCACAACGGCCGCGGCATCAGGCGCACCGCGAATCCGACCACGCCCAGCACGTCGAAGCTGAGGCGCGTAGCGGGATGACCACGGAAGTTGCGGCCGGTGGCGCACAGGACGAGGCCGTCGACCCGGTCCGGGTGGCGGTGCCACACCAGCTGGGCGATCGGGCCGCCCATCGAGTAGCCGACGGCGATGAACGTGTGCAGCCCGAGCACGTCGGCGACGGCCACGACGTCGTCGGCGCAGTCCTCCAGCCGAAAGCGCCCGCGGGAGCGAATGCCGCGCCCATGGCCGCGGTGGTCGAGGGCGACGACCCTGAAGTGTTCGCCGAGAGCTGCGTAGCAGCCGGACCAGTTGAGGTCGGCCGTCGCGAGGAAGCCGTGAAGGAGCACGACGGTGGGCGCTCCAGACGGGCCGGGCAGGTCACGCACGAACGCCGTCCCGCGCCCGGGCAGCTCGACTCGTCTGCCGGGCGGGAGCCAGGGGTCGGACGTCATGGCCGGGTGCGGCGCTCGGACGGCGCACCGCACGTTGCGTGGCCGCCGCGACCGAGCTCCCGAGCGCGCGGTCGCCGGACTGGTCGGCCTCCTCGGACGAGTGCCTGGAGTCGACCTCGTACGGGCCCGACCCGAAATGTCGTTCTCACCGCTCTGAATCTACTTTCTTCGAGCCCGAAGTGCCGAGTTCGGCGTTCAAGGGTTTTCGGTTCCCGCCGGAGAACATTGTCCTCGCCATGCGGTGGTATCTGCGGTACGGGCTCTCCTACCGCGAGGTCGAAGAACTTCTGGACGAGCGTGGGATCGAGGTGGACCACGTCACCGTGTACCGGTGGGTGCAGCGCTTCACACCGCTGTTGGCAGACGCAGCGAGCCGTGTCGGCACACGGTCGGCGATCGCTGGTTGGTGGACGAGACCGACGTCAAGGCCGCCGGCGCAGGCCCGCCGCGCACCAGCTCACGAACGTCGGCCTCGAGCTCGCCGCGGCATGACCGCGGCACGACGTGGGAGGCGCGCGGCACAATGTGATCATGAGCGGCATCCTGACCCCACCCCGCATCGAAGGAACAGTGACGCTGCGGGACGGGCGACGTCTCGGCTTCAGCGAGTTCGGCCCGGCGCGCGGACGAGCAATCTTCTGGTTCCACGGCACGCCCGGGGCACGCCGCCAGATTCCCGACGCGGCCCGCATCGCGGCGCACGAGCGGGGCGTGCGCATCATCGGCATCGACCGGCCCGGCGTCGGGGCGTCGACA
>DASVIY010000003.1:0-5794 GCA_036386195.1 Acidimicrobiia bacterium
CTCGTCGACGCCAAGGGTGTCAGCCGGCTGTACGAGGGACGGGTGCGGAGACTCGACCTCGTGCTGCTCGTCGCAGCGGCCTTGGTCGCCATGGTGGTAGTGGGCATCGTGGCCGCGCCCATCCACACGCTGATCGACGGCGTACGTTTGTCCTTCCGAGACATCTGGTTCTCGATCACCGACCAATTCTGAGCCGCAGGGCATGATCAATTTTCGCTTCCATGTCGCCTCCCTCATCGCGGTCTTCCTCGCGCTCGCACTCGGCGTGCTCATGGGATACGGCGTCTTGAGCCAGCCGACCGTTTCCGGGTTGCAGCATCGGATCGACACGGTCGAGAACAATGCGAACGCACGCAAACGCGAGAATGACGCCCTGCACGACCAGCTCAGCCAGTTGCAGGGATACGTCGACGGCACGGCGCAGTTCGCGACGACCGGCCGCCTCGACGGCGTCACCGTCGTGGTGCTGGCGGCGCGCGGCGTCAATGCCGACGCCGTGACGAAGACGGTGGAGCTGCTCCGACAGGCGGGAGCAAAGGTCCCGGGCGTCTTCTGGCTCGAGCCGAAGTGGTCGCTCGGCAACGCGACGGATGTGAAAGCGCTCGGCGACGCCATTGACAAGACCGAACGGAACCCGGTCGCCCTGCGTGCCGATGCGTGGACCGCCGTTGCGCAACGATTGGCGGTCGGCGATGCCGCCGCCGCGCAGGTCGGTAGTGGCCGTCCCGACGTCCTCCAACGACTCAGCGATGCCGGCTTCATCAAGCTCGAAGGTGTCGGTGACGTCAGCACGTCGGACTTCTCATTTGCCGGCTACCCGGGACGCCAGGCGCGCGCGTTGCTGATCGCGGGGACGGGCGAGAAGGTCAGTGCGGCGGTGCTCATCAACCCGGCCGCGAGCGCCCTTGGCGCGGCAAAGGTCCCGACCGTCGCGTCGGAGGTCTTTCAGCAGCAGGACAACGGCCCCGACCGGGGCGCACTGCTTGCCGACATCCGGAGTGATCAGTCGCTCGACCAAGTTGTCGCGACGGTCGATGATCTCGACCTCGAGCAGGGCCGTGTGATCGGGGTCCTCGCCTTGGCTGATCTCGCTCGCGGTGCCGTCGGGCACTATGGGTACGGAGCAGGAGCAACCCGAAGCGTGCCCCCCTGGCCGCATTCATGACGTCGTCGCGCTCGGTGGCGCGAGCCGCGGCAGGCATGGGTGCGGCAGCAGCGGTTTCGCGTGGCTTCGGATTCGTGCGGGTGCTCGTCGTCGCGGCGGTGCTCGGCACCACGTACCTCGGCAACACGTTCCAAGCATCGAACTCCGTGTCGAACGTGCTCTTCGAGTTGCTCGCCGCGGGTGCGCTTTCGGCCGTGTTGGTCCCGACGTTCGTCGAGCTGCTCGACCGTGGTGATCAGCGACGCACCGAGCACCTGGCCAACAGCGTGCTCGGCCTTGCTCTGGTCGTGCTCGGCGCGATCACGCTGGTCGGAGTCATTGCGGCACCCTGGCTCGCGCACGTGCTGTCGAGCGGCGCGAGCGACGCGCACATCGCTGCCGAGCAGGAGAGCCTCGCCACGTTCCTGCTTCGTTTCTTCGTGCCGCAACTGCTCCTGTACGCGCTCGGTGCTGTTGCCATCGCCGTGCTCTATGCGCAGCGCCGATTTGTCGTCACCGCTGCCGCGCCGATCGCCAGCACGGTGGTCATCGTGATCGCAATGGTGGTGTTCCGGCTGCTGGTGGGACCGGGAGAGCCCGGGCTCGATCTCACGACCGCCGAGAAGCTCACCCTGGCCATCGGGGGCACCCTCGGCGTCGCCGGTTTCGTCGCCGTGCCCACCATCGCGCTCTGGCGGCGGGGCTTTCGACTGCGACCGTGCCTCACCCGGAACGATCCGGAAGTGCACCGGCTGCTCCGGCTGTCGAGTTGGGCCATCTTCCAGCACGCCGGTTTCGGAGTGCTGCTCGGCGCCGCGCTCATCGTGGGCAACGGCGTCGCCGGTGGAGTGGTCGCGTACCAGGTGGCGTTCGTGTTCTTCCTCGCGCCCTACGCGGTGCTCGCGCAGCCGATCCACACGACGATCCTCCCCGAAATCTCGATCGACGCGGCGCGTAATGATCACGACGCGTTCGCGCGTTCGCTGTGCTGGGCGCTCGACAGCATGGCGGTGCTCGTCGTGCCGGTGTCGGCCGGGATGATCGCGCTGTCAGTGCCGATCATGCGGGTTGTGGCGTTCGGTCACGCCGAACAGTCGGGCGGCGTGGACCTCCTTGCCGCGGCGATGGCGTCGCTCTCGATTGGTCTGTTCGCCTACGGCGCGTTCCTCCTGTTCGCCCGGGCGTACTACGCGCTGGGCAACAGCCGCACGCCCGCTGTCGCGGCGATGGTGACCGCGTTCGTCGGTGTCGGGGTGATGGCAGTGGGTGGGGCCCTGACCGAGGGCTCGGCCAAGGTCGCGGCGCTCGGAATCGGCAATAGCGTCGCCTACCTGCTCGGCGCGACGTGGCTCGCAGTCGGCTTGTCGCGCGAGACGGGCCATCCCGTGATCCCGCGCGCGCTGCCGCGAGTGCTCGTGTTGTCGGTCGGCATCGGTGCGGCCGCGTGGTGGATCGAGCGAACGATCGCGCCCACTGGTCGCGTCGCAACTCTGGTCGTGCTGGTCGTGCTCAGCGCGACCGGCGCCGCGCTGTATTGGGCCGGGCTGAAGCTGCTCGGTGGCCCGCTGCCGGCGCTGCATCCGATCACGACGGGTGTCGACGAGTGAACTGGAAGCGCGCCGCGGTCGGCGCCTTCATGGGAGCGGGCCTCATCGCGGGCGTCGTGAGCCCGGCGGCAGCCGCGCCGCACGCGCCGGTCGCCGACCAGGCTCGGCCGCAGCGGCTGCTCATCATCTCGCTTCCCGACGTCGTGTGGGGCAATCTCGGAATCACGCGTCTGCCCAACCTCAATCGTCTGCTCGACGACTCCGCCATCGCGGATCTGACCACCCGTGCAGTGCGGCGCAGCACGAAGCTGGGCGACGGCTACATCACGCTCGGCTCCGGCACCCGGGCGATCGGCGACGGTGTCACCGACGGCAACGGCTTCGAAGTGGGCGAACCCTTCGGGCGCGACAGCGCCGGCGAGGTGTTCCAACAGCGCACCGGCCGCACCGTCACGCACGGGCTGGTCCAACTCGATCTCGCGTCGATTCTCGACAAGAACGGCGCGTTGCTCTTTGACGCGAAGATCGGGGCGCTCGGTGACGCCCTGGCGGCGGCGAAATACTCGCGCGCCGTGATCGGCAACGGCGACGGCGACGACCCCGACACGCTCACCACGGGGGCCCCGACACGCCGGCGGTATGCCGTGAACGCGCTGATGGGGTCGGCCGGCACGGTTCCGGCGGGGAGCGTCGGTCCCGAGCTCCTGCAGCGGGATACCAACGCCCCGTTCGGTCAGCGCTTCGACATGCAACAGGTCGAACAGTCGTTCCAGGCGGTGTGGAAGCCGAGATCGGTCGTGTTGGTCGAGGCATCCGACCTCGTGCGCGCCGATGTGAACCGCGCGAACGCGACGCCCGCGCGACGCAATGCACAACTCCGCCAGGCGCTACAGCGCACCGACGAGCTCGTCGGTCGTCTGCTCCGGCACGTGAATCTCAAGCGCGATGTCGTCATGGTGGTCGGGCCCGCCAACCCGAAGCGCGCCGTCGGGCTCACGGTCGCCGGTTTGCACGCGCCGGGGCTCAGCCCGGGCCTTCTTCGTTCCGCGACCACCCGCCGATCCGGTTTCGTGCAGTTGGTGGACGTGGCGCCGACGGTCCTCGCCCAACTAGGTATTGACCGGCCACAGTCGATGGAGGGACGCCCGTTCGAGCGAGGGGCGACCGGGGGATCGGCGGCGGACCGGCGCTCGTTCCTCATTGCCGCCAACCGCGCCGCGGTCTTCCGCGACGAGCGTGTCGGCGAGGCGGCCGCCGTGTTCGTCATCGCGCAGCTCGCGCTGCTCGTGCTCACCGCGTGGGTGCTGCTGCGCCGAACGACGAGCCGCGCGCGGTGGCTACTCGCGTGGTTCGCCGTCGCCGTCCTCGGCTTCGTGCCTGCGATCTATCTCGCGCGACTGCTGCCGTTCTATCGATACGGCACCGTGGCCTACTGGGCCTTCGTGGTGCTGGTGTCGACGGTGCTCGCCGGCCTGTGGATGCGCGTCGGACGGCGGAACCCGCTCGACGCGTTGCTCGGCGCGCTCGGGCTCACCGTCGCGGTGCTGATCGTCGACGTGTTGGCCGGCGCGCCGTTGCAGCTGAACAGTGCGTTCGGGTACTCCCCGACGGTCGCCGGTCGCTTCGCCGGGTACGGCAATCTCGCGTTCTCCGCGCTGGCCGCGTCGGCCGTGCTGTTGACGGCCCTTGTGGCCCATCGCGTCGGTGGCCGACGGGGCGCCTGGTGTGGCATCGCCGTGCTGGCGGTCGCCATGGTTGCCGACGCCATGCCCTTCTGGGGCGGCGATGTGGGCGGTGTGCTCTCGATGGTGCCGACGCTCGCGATCATGGCGTGGCTGCTACTCGGTTTTCGGGTGCGCGTGCGGACTGCAGTCGCGGCCGCCGCCGCCGCCGTCGTTGCCGTCGTGGCGTTGGGCCTGCTCGATCTGTCGCGGCCGGCCGACGAGCGCACCCACCTCGGCCGGTTGTTCGAGCAGCTCGGCGGCGGCGGCGAATCGAACGCGTCGACCACGATCCACCGCAAGCTGGCGTCCAACTTGAGCACGCTGTTCACCTCGGTGTGGGCCTGGACGGTACCGATCGCCGTCGTAGTGCTCATCTTCATGGCGTACTTGGTGCACAGTGCGCCCGGCCGGGTGGTGGCCGTGAAGGCTGCGATTCCCGAATGGCGTGCCGGGTGCATCGGCTTGGCGGTGGTCGCCGTGCTCGGATTCGGGCTGAATGACTCCGGAATCGCGGTTCCGGGCGTCATGCTGGGCGTGTTTCTTCCGGTGCTGGTGTACGTGTTGGTGCGCGTTCCCGATGCCGAGACGCCGGTCGACGACCACGTGACGGCGACGCGCGCGCCGCGCCTGCCCGTGCCGACGCCGTGAGCGTCGTCGCCGCGCTCGTGGTCGGTGTGATCACGGTGCGATGGCTCCGGCTCGGCGCGGAGGACATGTTGCGCGCCCCGACGCTGATGCGACACAACTATCGCGATCGCATTGTGCCGACTGCGGGTGGCGTGCTGATCGTGCTTGCGGTCCTGGTGGTCGAAGCGGGCCGCGCGGCATTGGGCGCCATTGACATCGGGCGCAACGGCCTCACCGAGGCTCGGAGTCTGGTGCTGTTCGCGGCGTTCGGGTTCGCCCTGCTCGGCTTGATCGACGACCTGCTGGCTCAGGGTGAGGACCGCGGGTTTCGCGGGCACCTGCGCGCCTTGCGCGAAGGCCGGCTGACCACGGGATTCCTGAAGCTGTTCGGAGGCGCCGGCATCGCGATCGTGCTCGTCGCGAGCCCCGGATTCGCCACCGGGCGCCGGTTGCTCGTCGACGCACTGCTCATCGCTCTGGCGGCAAACCTGGCCAACCTGTTCGACCGCGCGCCGGGACGCGTCATCAAGGTCGCCATCGTCGCCTACGTGCCGCTCGCGATCGCGCTCGGAACGAGCGACATCGGCGTCGCCATCGCGCTCGTCATGGGAGCCGCCTTCGGGCTGCTGGGCGACGATCTGTACGAACGCCTCATGCTCGGCGACACGGGCGCCAACGTCATCGGCGCCGTGCTGGGCCTCGGTGTCGTCATCGGCTTGAGCGAGACCGCGCGCCTCACGGTGCTGATCGTT
>DASVIY010000004.1:0-6737 GCA_036386195.1 Acidimicrobiia bacterium
TCCGTCCGGCTTCGTAGGGGTGTACCGGTGATCGACGACGCTGTGCTCCAACGAACACTCCACGACGCGCTGCGCAACGGTGGCGACTTCGCCGAGGTGTTCGCCGAGGACCGGCGCACCTCCACGGCGCGCCTCGATGACGGCAAAGTCGAGGAGCTCGTGTCGGGACGGGAACGCGGTGCCGGCGTACGCGTGATCCGAGGCGACACGACCGGCTACGCACACACGGCCGATCTCAGCGAGGCGAGCCTGCGCGACGCGGCCGTGGCTGCGGCGTCTGCGGCGCGTGCGAGTGAGAGCGGCACGCGCGTCGTGGCGCTGGAGCGGCACGCGACGCGTCGCTCGCACGAGGTGCAGGTGTTGCCGGAGACCGTCGACAAGGCCCGCAAGGTGCAATTGTTGGAGCGCGCCGACGATGCCGCGCGCGCCGAGGACGCCGCGATCCGCCAGGTGAGCGCGTCGTACGCCGACTCGCATCGCCGAATCCTGGTTGCCAACTCCGACGGGCTCCTCGTCGAGGACGACGCGGTGCGCACACGATTCTTCGTGCAGTCGGTCGCGGTGGGTGACACCGGCATGCAGACGGGCATGGAGGCGCCGGGCCGTACGGTCGGCTTCGAGCTCTTCGACGAGATCCAACCCGAGGACGTTGCCCGCATCTCGGCGCAGCGCGCGCTCACGATGTTGCGCGCACGGCCGGCACCCTCGGGACGGCTCCCGGTCGTGCTCAAGCGCGGCGCCGGTGGCGTGCTGTTCCACGAGGCCTGTGGCCACGGTCTCGAAGCCGATCTCGTGGGCCGCGACGCGTCGGTGTTCAAGGGTCGGGTCGGCGAGCGCGTCGCGTCGCCGCACGTGACGTTGGTCGACGACGGCACGTTTGCCCGCGAGTGGGGCACCGCCGCGATCGACGACGAGGGCGCGCCCGCGCAGCGCAACGTGCTCATCGAGAACGGTGTGCTCACCGACTACATGTGGGATCTCGTGCGTGCCCGCAAGGACGGTCGCATCAGCAGCGGGAACGGGCGCAGAGAGACGTACCAGCACCTGCCGATGGTGCGGATGACCAACACGTACCTGCTCGAGGGGCCCGACGATCCCGACGAGATCATCCGTCAGACCCCCCATGGGCTCTATTGCGTCGCGCTCGGCGGCGGCCAGGTCAACACGGCCACGGGCGACTTCGTGTTCGGCATCACGGAGGCCTACATGATCGAGAACGGCGAGATCACCGATCCCGTGCGCGCGGCACAGCTCATCGGCAATGGTCCGGAGACGCTCCGGCTCGTCGATGCCGTCGGGAGCGACTTCGACACGTGGGCGGGCACGTGCGGCAAGGACGGCCAGGGCGTGCCGGTTTCCGCGGGCCAGCCGACGCTGCGCGTCGCGGAGCTGACCGTGGGCGGTACTGCCGGTGGCTGATCTTCTCGACGTCGCTCGCCGCGTCGTTCGCGGCGCGCGCGGCGACGAGCAGGTCGAGGCGTACGTCGTGCGGTCGACCGAAACTGACGTGCGCGTCTTCGATGGCGACGTGGAGTCGCTCTCGATCGCAGGTGTCGACGGCGTGGGCGTGCGCGTCGTCGTCGACGGGCGTCAGGGCTACGCGTGGGCGGGATCGCTCGACGACGACGTCATCACCGAGACCCTCGGCGAGGCACGCGACAACGCCGGGTTCGGGAGCCCCGACGAATGGAACGGGCTTGCCTCGCCCGACGACTTCGGCGCGGTCGATCCGCCTTCACTCGACGTGTGGCGGGAGTCGCTGCTCTCCGTACCGACGAGCTCGAAGGTCGACCTTGCACTCGAGCTCGAGCGGGCGACGCGCGCCGCCGACGCTCAGGTGCGTGGGGTGGAGGCGGCGAGCTATGACGACGTCGCGATCGAGAGTGCGGTCGCCAACTCGCTCGGTGTGGAAGCCGCGACGCGCCGCACGTTCTGCTCGTGCTCGACGTTCGCGATGGCGGGCGAGGGTGTCGGTACCCAGACCGGCGCCGGTTTCGACGTCGCCCGTAGCTTCGACGATCTCGACGCGGCGAAAGCAGCGCGAGATGCGGCCGAACGCGCGGTGCGGCTCCTCGGCGCGACGCAGCCGCTGTCGCGCCGGCTTCCGGTCGTGTTCGATCCGTTGGTGACGCGGTCGCTGGTCGGGCTCATCGGCGCCGCGTTGAACGGCGAGGCGGTGCTCAAGGGCCGTTCGATGTTCGTCGGACGTGTCGGCGAGGCGGTGGCCGACGCCGGCGTCACACTCGTCGACGACCCGACACTGCCCGAAGCCCTGGGCGCGGCATCGCACGACGCCGAGGGTGTGCCGACGCGCCGCAACGAGTTGATCGCAGCCGGCGCGCTGCGCGGCTTTCTGCACAATGTCTATACGGGGCGGCGATCCGGCCTGGCGACGAACGCCGCCGCCGTGCGCGGCGGCTTCAAGTCACCGCCCGGCGTCGGCGCGCGTGCGCTTCATCTCGTGCCCGGCACGATGGGACCCGACGCGATCCTCGCGGCAGTGCCCGAAGCGCTCTACGTGCAGTCGGTGAGCGGGCTGCATTCGGGCACCAATCCGGTGAGCGGCGACTTCTCGGTGGGCGCCGAAGGCCTTCTAGTGCGCGACGGCGCGTTCGCCGAGCCGGTGCGCGAGGTCACGATCGCCTCGACGCTTCAGCGCATCCTGCTCGACATCGTCGAAGTGGGCTCCGATCTGACGTGGCTCGGCGGCGGCGCCGCAGGCGCCACGCTGCTCCTGCGTGAGATGTCGATGAGCGGCGCGTGAGCCGCCTCGACCAACTCATCCGAGAAGCAACCATCGGGAGGCGCATGAGCCGCCTTGTCAGCCGACGTCGCTGATTCGCGCGTAGATGGCCACGCCCCGCACGGTCGCGACCTGCCGGTAGTCGCGGTGCAACACCGTGTCGAACTGCGGGAAGCGCGACGGCGGATAGTCATGAGCGTTGCGGATGTCGGCCGTCGAGGTGTCGATGATCAGCGCGGGCGGATGCTCGTGCAGATCGCTTTGAAGCATCTTCCACGCGCCGGGTACCGCGCGATCCTCACCCACCAGGCTTGGTGGGCGTCCGCCGCTCTCGCCGGTGAGCACGCCGGTGGTCACGAAACGCGTCGCCGGGCGGCGGTCGGATGCCCAGTACACCTCCGGAAAGTGGCCCCACACGAAGATCGGCTGGTCGGGTGAGGTGTGACGGTCGACGTAGCGAGCGACGTCGCGGTAGGCCACCACCTCGTGCGGGTGCGACGTCTGTAAGGCGTCGCCCACCAACCACAGCGCGGGCACGAGCGCGACCAGGCTTGCGACGACGAGCACGGGCCGCGTCACGCGTTCGAGCTGACTTGCCGCGAGCAGGGCCAACGGAGGGAGCAGCTGGAGGTAGTAGTGGCCGAAGAAGTGGAACCCGGCGACGACGCCGACGATCGCCGAAGCTGTCCACAACCACAGGTCGAGATCTTTCCGGCGCGCCCGCCAGGCCAAGCCGGCGAGCACGAGGAGCGCGATGTTGGCGCGCACGAAGAACCCGGTGTTGTGCAGCCCGAGTCGCCAGAGATAGCCGATCCCGACGCCGGGGCTCAGATAACCGCCGTTGCCGGTCCACACCCAGAACATGAAATCGTGCACGCCGAAGACGAGCGCGGCCACCACGATGGGCACGAGGAACGAGACCCCCAGCACGCCGAGCCCCCGCCAGCGGTGCCGGCGCCACGCCCACCACCCGAGCGGCAGCAGCGTGACCGCGGCAGTCTGTTTCGTCAGGGTGGCGACCGAGAGTGCGAGTCCCGAGTCGCGCACGCGTCCGCGCGCCGCGAGCACCATCGCGGCCGTCATTGCCGGCAGCATGAACACTTCGAAATTGGCGGCCTGCGCATCGCCCGGAAGTAACGCAACCACCGCGATGAGAAAGAGCGCACCGGCGTAGAGGGGCGTGCGTCCGCCCCAACGGCGACGAGCCTCGGCTGCGAGGAGCAGCGCCGTCGCGGCGTCGGCGAGGATCGCGAGGACGTGTATCCAGCGCAGATCGCGCGATCCGGTGACTGTGAACACCGCTGCGTACAGGTACGGCGCGACCGGTGGCTTGCGATCGACGGTGTCGTGGTAGAGACGGCCGCCGTGCTGCAGCACTTGCGCTTGGGTCGCGAGGTACGCCTCGTCGGGATTGAACACCTGCTTGTACAGGCCGGGCAGGTGGAGCACGGTGGCCATCAGCACGAACAGCAGCGCGAGCAATGCGGCCCTCGGCGCCGCGGCGCGCACCGACGACGGTCGTGGGTCGGCGTCGGTGCTTTCGTGTTCGGCGAGCCCGAGTCGGGGCGGCTCCGTCGTCTCAACTCGCACGGGCGACACCTCGTCGGTCGAGAATCGCGTCGAGCTCGTCGATCGCGGCCCACGGGTCGTCGTGGAAGTGCACGGCCTCCATACCGAGCGCGGCGGCGGCCGCGACATTGTCGGCGTTGTCGTCGATGAACACGCAGGCGTGCGGGTTGACGTCGAGACGTGAGCAGGTGAGCTCGTAGATTCGGGCGTCCGGCTTGCGGAGGCCGACCTCACTCGAGTCGACGACGACCGGAAACAGCTCGTCGAGCGGGATCGTGGCCTTCCAGTGGTCGCCCCACTCCTTGACGTTGTTGGTCAAGAGCGCGAGCGCGATCCCGTCGCGCTTGAGCCGGCGCGCACGATGCACGAGCGGCCAGTGCACGCCGAACGGCATGTCGCGCATGAATGCGAGGTACGCGTGGAAGTCGAGCGGCTTGCCGAGCACCGCCGGGGCCCGTGCGACGACGCCGGCGAGGTAGTCGACGAGCGATATCGCGCCGATCTCGAGTCGGTGCCAATCGTGGGTGACGGCCGATGCCTCGGCCCGGGCGCCCGCGTCGCGCGCGGGCGTCGCGGCGGGCGCGTCCGCGGCCATCGCCACTCCCTCGACGCCGATGTAGGCGGCTTCGCCGAAGAGGAGCTCGAGCACGGCACCGGACGGATAGCCGAGGTCGGCTTCGAAGCGGCCGACGCCGCGAAACAGCGGGCTGGAGAACACCCCGCCATAGTCGAAGATCACGGCCTCGATCACGGCCGCAGGCTACCGAGATGTCCGGGTCTTCTTGCAGCAGAGGGTCGTATGCGCCGGGCACGCCGTGTGCCGTGTCAGCCGCCGGTCGCCGCGCTTCGGCTCGACGCGTCCTCAGGCGGCACGAGCGCGAGCGTGATCGTGCCGGTCGCCGCTGCGTACGCGAGCCGACGTGCTTCGGCTTCCTGCACGAGCAACGTGACGCCGGTGCCGGTACCACTGGTGCTCGGCCCGGTGCGGGTGGCGTCATCCGTTGCGAGCACCGTGACGCCGTGGGCCACGACGACGGCGGGCTCCGACCCCGTTGTCGCTTCCCCGGTGCCGCCGGTTGCCCGACCGTGCTCGAACGTCGCGAGCACATCGACAGCCGCGCCGCGCGGTGGCCGGAGCGAGTCGGATGCGACAACGCGGATCGCGCGCATGCCGGCGGGCACGATACCGTCGAGACCGGTACGGCGCCGCGGCGCAAGATTGCGGCTGGCGAGGAACTCGCCCCGCAACACCGGCACGGCGACGACCCGGCCCGCGAAACGCTGGACATCGCCCTCGAGCACGCCGCTCGGAAGCTGGGACGCGTGCACGCGTCGTGTGCCGAGCGCGCCGTCACCGATGGTGGCGCCGAGCGCGAGGTCGCGTCGGGCGACGACCACAGCGCGCTCGGGTCCGAGGTCGTGGGCGCGCCGGTGCAGGGTCACGAGGTCGGAGGCGACGAACAGGGCTGTGAGGAGCGCGAGCGCGAACGCGCCCGCCCACAGGAGCAGGACGCGAGGTGAACGGCGGAGCATGGGTTCCCCCTGGATACGGGCCACGCACCGGGCGCGCGCGGCCAGACCGGGGAAACTGGGGAAGTGCAGGCGGGAATGCCGCCGGGCAGCACCTTAGGTCTTGGTGGGAGCTTTCTTCGAGGGCGACGGAGGATCGGAGCGCTTGGAGTCGCCGGCGCCGCTCGATTCCTTGGAGCCGCTGGAGCCGTTGGAGTCGCCGGACCCGCCGGACGACTTCTCGGCCGCAGGGGTGGTTTCCTTTGCCTTGTCGCCGTTGGCAGGTGCCTTCTCGGTCTCGCGCTGGTCGCCGTTGCTGCGCGCCGGCGACCGGTGGTCGTTGCGGTAGAAGCCGCTGCCCTTGAGCACGATCCCCACGGACCCCATGACCTTGGCGAGCTTGCCGCCGCACTGGGCATGGCGCGTCAACGGCGCGTCATCGAACGTCTGATAGGTCTCGAACTGTTCGCTGCATTTTGCGCATCGATACTGGTACGTGGGCATCGCTCGTCACTTAGCACTCGGGGTTCCTGACTGCTAATGGTACCCGATCGGTCGGCCCACTCGTCTGCCGGAGGGCGGGCTACCTTGCTCTGACATCTACCGAACCGGCCCGCGAATGCTCAAGCTTTTCTTGAGTGAATGCAGACCAGTTCGAACAGACAGGGCACCTGAGGAGAATGTGGCAACCCGTGACGGTGGTGTTGATCCTCACCCCACTGGCGTACCTCCTCGGCACGTTCCCGAGTGCCCAGCTCGTCGCCCGAGCCGGCCGCCACAACGTGCTCACGGAAGGCTCCGGGAACCCCGGTGCGTCCAACGTGACCCGCCTGATGGGCTGGAAGGCCGGCCTCCTGGTGCTGGTCGCCGACTTCAGCAAGGGCGCGATCGCGGCCGGCGCGGGCTACGCGATCGA
>DASVIY010000005.1:0-11788 GCA_036386195.1 Acidimicrobiia bacterium
CGGTACGTGGACCGTTCCTCCGGGGGCAACGCGTCGAGGTGGGCACGCACGGTGTCGACGTCGCCACGCGCAACCGGTCCGGTGAGAGCGGCAGCCGGACCGAGCGCGGTCGCGTGGTCGACCGATGCCTGCACGAGCGGAAGGAACGCCTCGAGCGGCACACCGGCCGACGCGGCCAGGCGGTCGAGCTGACCGAGCAACGCCACGACATGATTCGAGGCAACGCTCGCGGCGGCGTGGTATCGCCCACGATCGGCGACGCGGAACGGATGGAGCCCGAGATCGGTCGCGAGGTCGACGACCCGTTCGGATCCGTCGACCGCCGCCCACGCGCCCGTGAGGCTCGCGACGGCGCGCTCCGCGTCACTGGGCAAGGTCTGGAGTGGATGCAGCGCGCCGATAACGACGTCGGCGCGGCGCTGAACGAGCGGGTCGAGCACGTCGAGCCCGCGCGCGCCCGAGAGGTGCACCACGAGCGCGCCGGGTCGCAGCGACGGTGCGAGCGCGACGGCGGCGTCGGAGATCGCGGCGTCGGGCGTCGCGATGATCACGATGCCGGCATCGCGGCCGGCGTCGCCGACCTCGACTGCGGGCGCATCGAAGCGCGCGGCCGCGGCAGACGTGGAGGGCGAGTCCGCCGTACGACCGGCAACGGCGGTCACCGTGTAGCCCCGCCGGGTGAGCGCGAGCGTGATCGCCATACCGGCTCGGCCGGGCCCCACGAGGGCGACGCGACGTGCGTCACGCGCTCGAGCGGCGCTCTGGTGCTCCATGAGACCTCTTCGTTCCAGCCCTCGGTGGGTGCCGGACTACTGGTGGTCAGGTACCAACAATTGTAGTGCGATTTGCCCCACTCCGGTCCAGCCGGAGGGAGGAGGCGGGAACCGGCCCGGATCGAGGTCGCCGAGGGGCGCCAGCACGAAGGCCCGTTCGTGGAGCCGCGGATGCGGCACCTCCAGGTCGGGCTCGTGCACCTCCTCGTCGCCGACCAGCAGGAGGTCGACATCGAGGGTGCGCGGCCCCCAGCGATCGGTCCGCACCCGCTGCGCGGCGGCTTCGAGGCGCTGGGCCAGCCCGAGCAGGTCACGGGCGCTCAGGGCGGTGTCGACGGCGACGACGGTGTTGAGATAGTCGCCTTGCGCGGGTCCCCCGACGGGCGCCGTCTCGTACACCGGCGCGACCGCGACGACCGTCACCCCCGTCTCGGCGGCCAGCCCGTCGACGGCACGCTGGAGGTGGACGGCTCGATCACCGAGGTTGGACCCGAGCCCGAGGTAGGCGCGCCGAACCGCGCTCATGTCACTGCTCGATGCGCACGGCGACGTGGTCGAGCATGGCCCGCACCGGGGGGTGCAGCTTGCGCACCGTGACGGTCACGCCTTTCACGCGAGGGTCGGCGCGACACACTTCCGCGATGCGCGTCGCGAGCCGTTCCAGCAACTGATAGCGCTCCGACTTCACGACCCGGCTCACCGCCTCCGCGACAGCCGAGTAGTCGACCGTGTCGTCGAGCCGATCGCTCTTGCCTGCGGCGCTGAGATCGACGTGCAGCTCGACGTCGACCTCGAACGGTTGCGGGCGCGCCTGCTCCTCCGGCAACACCCCGTGGATACCGAGCTCGCGCAGTCCGGCGATCGCGATCGTGTCCATGTCGGAAGCCTACGCGTCACGAAGCAGGGACCGACCGGCGTTGCGCCGTTCAGGTCGAGCGGACGATGCGCTCGTCAATGGTCAACGACACGAGCTCGCGCGCCTCTGACCCGAGCTGCCGCTTCGTGATCCGCTCCATGATCACAATCGCGTGTGGACCCTCGGTCACCGCGCCGGTATAGAGGAGGTAACCGGTGAGCACGCCCAGGATCTTGTCGCCGAACTCCTCGTGGTGCACCAGCACTTTTTCCTCGGGGTCGTCGAGCCAGCCCGCGATGGTCTTGTAGATCAACGCGAGCCGTTCCGCCAACTCGTCGTGACGGCCGAGCGGGATGTGCTCGTATGCGAGCCCGGCTTCCTCGTAGGCGTGCAGGTTGTGCGGCGAGTCGAGCAGCGACAGCACGTGGGTGAAGCCGTGACCGGCAAGCCAGATGAGCTCCTCGTGACGGCGAACCTTGCGATGGTTGCGGGCGAAGCCACCGGGCCGCTCCGATGCGCTGAGGCGGTCCTGGATGATCCAGCAGAAGTTGCGGGGCTCGAGGCCCTGAGCCCATCGGCCTCTCATGCCGCGGGTTCCTCGGCCCGGCGCATGACGTCGAGCAGCCGTACCACGCGTGCCGCGCTGCGCGCGTCGTGGACGCGCACCACGGAAGCTCCTCGGTCGAGCGCCCACACAACGGTCGCCAGCGTGCCCTCCTCGCGCGCGTCCGGCTCCGGCGGCTCACCGCCGGCCGCAAGCACGTGCGCGATGAATCCCTTGCGCGACGGACCGACGAGCAGACGCACGTCGAGGAGCCCAACCAGCTCGTCGAGTCGTGCGAGCAATTCCAAGTTGTGCGCGACCGACTTGCCGAACCCGAGCCCGGGATCGGCGATCAACGACTCGCTCGCGATCCCTGCATCACGCGCGGCCGAGAGCCGCTCGACGAGGAACCGGCCCACGTCGATGACCACGTCGTCGTACCGAGGGTCCTGTTGCATCGTGCGGGGCTCCCCCTGCATGTGCATGGCGACGTAGCCCGCACCGGCACCCGCGCTGACGGCGAGGATCTCGGGGTCGAAACGGCCGGCCGAGACGTCGTTGACGATCGCCGCGCCGGCTTCGAGCGCGCCAACGGCGACCGCGGCCTTCGTCGTGTCGATGCTCACCGGCACGTCGGTCTCGGCCACGAGCCCGTTGATCACGGGAATCACCCTTCGCAGCTCCTCGGCCTCGCTCACCGGCTCGGCGCCGGGACGGGTCGACTCGCCGCCGACGTCAAGGAGGTCGGCACCGTCGGCAACCAGCTCGAGGCCGTGCCACGTCGCGGCGTCCTCGCCGAGCCAACGCCCACCGTCAGAGAACGAGTCGGGGGTGACGTTGACGATCCCCATGACCGCCGGCCGATTGCCACAGACGTCATCCCACTGGAACATCGGTCGCAGCGTACCGGCGCAGCAACGCGAAAACGGCCGGCTGAGCACCGTTTCTCGGATCGATTTTGGCACCTCTGCGGCCAAAATCGATCGCGGACGCCGTCGAAAACGAGTGTCAGAAACGAGCGGCCGTCTGGCCGATGAAGCTCATCGCCTCGGCCCGGGTGGCGGGGTTGTCCTTGAACAGCCCACGCACCGCAGACGTGACCGTGATCGATCCCGGCTTTCGGACCCCGCGCATCGACATGCACAGGTGCTCGGCCTCGACGACCACGAACACGCCCGACGGCTCGAGTGCCTTGACGAGCGCGTCGGCGATCTGGGTGGTCAGGCGTTCCTGCACCTGGGGCCGGTGCGCGAAGCCGTCGACGAGCCGGGCGAGCTTGGAGAGGCCCGTGATGCGGCCGTCGTCGCCCGGAATGTACGCGACGTGCGCGCGGCCGTAGAACGGGATGAGGTGGTGCTCGCACAAGCTCGCGAGCGGGATGTCGCGGACCATCACCATCTCGTCGTGGTCGGCCTCGAACATCACGGTGAGATGGCGCGCCGGATCTTCGTGCAGGCCGGCGAACAGCTCCTCGTACATCTCCGCGATCCGCTGCGGTGTGCGGACCAGGCCGTCACGCTCGCGATCTTCACCGATCGCTTCGATGATCTCGCGCACGGCGCGCTCGATGCGCGGCTTGTCGATCGACGTGTGTTCGGACCCGCGTTCGGGTTCGGGCAGCAGATGGACGGGATCGCTCATTGCGGTGGCCGTCGCGCCGGGGGAATGTCGCTGGTGGCGACGGCTGAAGGACGGCCCGCGCCGTCGGCGTCGAGCTCGGATGCATGGGGCGTGACCGCCTCGAAGATGCGCATTACCTGCTCGGCTTCGAGCGTCTCGTGCTCCACCAAGTCGGCCGCGAGCCGATCGAGCACCGCCCGGTTGGTCTCGAGCACATCGCGCGCGACGTCGTGTGCCGACTCGATGAGCCCTCGGATCTCGGCGTCGATATGCGACGCGACGCCGTCGGAATAATCGGGTGTCGACGTGAAGTCGCGGCCGAGGAACACCTCGCCGGACGTGTGGCCGAAGCGCATCGGGCCGAGCTCGTCGCTCATCCCGTACTCGGTAACCATCTGCCGCGCGATCGTCGTGGCACGCTCGATGTCGTTCTGCGCGCCCGTGGTGCTGTCGGCGAAGATCAGCTCCTCCGCGGTGCGGCCACCGAGCAGCATCGCGAGCTCGTCGGTGAGCTCGCTGCGCGTGACGAGGAACTTGTCTTCGATCGGCAGCGTGAGCGTGTAGCCGAGCGCCCGCCCCCGCGGGATGATCGACACCTTGTGCACCGGGTCGGTGTTGGGCAGCGCGTGCGCGACGAGCGCGTGACCGCCCTCGTGGTACGCGATCACGCGCTTCTCACGATCGGAGATGAGCCGGCTCTTGCGCTCGGGACCGGCCATCACCCGGTCGATCGACTCCTCGAGCTGCGGCATCCCGATGAGCTTCAGGTCGAAGCGCGCCGCGAGCAACGCGGACTCGTTCATCAGGTTGGCGAGGTCGGCACCGGTAAATCCCGACGTACGGCGCGCGATCACGTCGAGATCGACGCCCGGAGCGAGCGGCTTGCTCCTCGCGTGCACACGCAGAATCGCCTTGCGGCCCTCGAGGTCGGGGCGGTCGACCACGATCTGACGGTCGAAGCGTCCGGGACGCAGCAGCGCGGGGTCGAGAATGTCGGGACGGTTGGTCGACGCGAGGAGGATCACACCGGTCTTGACATCGAAGCCGTCCATCTCCACGAGGAGCTGGTTGAGCGTCTGCTCGCGTTCGTCGTGGCCACCGCCGAGACCCGCGCCACGATGGCGGCCCACCGCGTCGATCTCGTCGATGAAGATGATTGCGGGCGCCGCGACCTTCGCCTGCTCGAACAGATCGCGGACGCGCGACGCGCCCACACCGACGAACATCTCGACGAAGTCGGAGCCGCTGATCGAGAAGAACGGCACGCCGGCCTCGCCCGCAACCGCCTTGGCGAGCAGCGTCTTGCCGGTGCCGGGAGGCCCGAAGAGCAGCACGCCCTTCGGGATCTTCGCACCCATCTCGTGGAACTTCGCCGGCGACGAGAGGAACTCCTTGATCTCCTCGAGCTCCTCGACCGCCTCGTCGAGACCGGCGACGTCGCCGAACCCGACCTTCGGTTGGTCCTTCGTGACGAGCTTCGCCTTCGACTTGCCGAAGCTCATCACCCGGTTGCCGCCACCCTGCATCTGGTTGAGCAGGAAGAAGAGGAATCCGCCGATCAGCAGGAACGGCAGGAGGCTGACGATGAGGCCCCACCACGGGTTGTCCTTCTGGCTGTTGACCTCGAACTTCTTGACCTTGGCGTCAACGACCTGTTGCGTGATCCGCTCGGTGTAGCCGTCGGGGTACTTCACGACGTAGGTCGTGCCGCCGCGCAACTCGCCTTTGATCTCGTGGCTCTTGTCGTAGAGGGTCGCCTGCGTTACGTGATGCTTCTTCAGCTCGCTCTGGAACTGGTTGAGCGTGAACTGCTTGCGGTCGTTGCCCCCACCAACCAGCTGGAAGACGACGAAGACCGCGATGGCAGCGACCAGGAGGTAGAGAAGGGAACTGCGCCGGAACTTTCTCACGGGCTCCTCGGGTTCTGCGCGTCGCACGAGCCGGCGGGACGGCGGGGGCACCAATCGTACCGCGACCTTCCCGTAGAGCCTTCAGGCCGGCTCGGATCCGCGATACTCCGCGACATACGGCAGGTTGCGGTAGCGCTCGGCTGCGTCGAGGCCGTAGCCCACCACGAACGCCGGCGGGATCCGGAAACCGACATATCGAAGATCGGGATCGACCTTTTGCAAGCCCTCTTTGAGGAGGAGCGCGCAGACTTCGAGCGAGGCCGGGTGGCGCGCCGCAAGGTTCTTGCGCAGGTACGCGAGGGTGAGCCCGGAGTCGACGATGTCTTCGACGATCACGACGTGCCGGCCGGTGAGATCGAGATCGAGGTCCTTCAGGATCCGCACCACGCCGCTCGTGCGGGTGGCCGACCCGTACGACGACACCGCCATGAAGTCGAACTCGACCGGCAGGTCGATCGCGCGCGACAGGTCGCTCATGAACATGAACGCGCCCTTGAGCACCCCGACCAGCAATGGCGGCCGGCCGGCATAGTCGGACGTGAGCTCCTTGCCGAGCTCACCGATCCGCTGCTGGAGCTCTTCGGCGTCGACCACGATGCGGCCGATGTCGCCCTCGGCGTCCTTCACGGCTGACTGCCCTTCATGACGCGGCCCGATCGACGCGAATCCAGAGGAAATGACGCGTCGCCGCCCGGACGCGCACGCGACCGTCGACACGGTAGCCCAGCCTCCAGATCGACTCTCCGGTACGCGGGATCGACAGCTGCGGCGCGCCGCCGTCGCGGACTGCCAGGCGCGCTTCGCGGCCCGCGCGCTCGGCGTCGATCACACACGTCCAGCGGCCGTCGGGCCACGATACCGGGGCTTCGCGTTCCACCCACGATTCGATGACGAAGCCCGCGGCGGCGGTGCAACCGGGAAGCGGCACCACGACGTCGTCCGCGCGTGCGTGCGCCGCCGGGCTCGAGCTGACCTCCTCGCGAACAAGGATTCCGTCGTGCCGGGCGACGCGACGTCCGCCCGCGAGGTCGACGGCACGCCGTTGCCCTCGCGCGACCGCAAGCACGGTATCGATCTCATCGAGTGACGGGGGCGGGTAACCGAGCCAGACCCGTACCGCGCGGCGCGCCAGCGCGAGTGGGAGGCCGGCGAGGTCTCGTGCCCGTGCCGCACCCGCGACCGGCCACGCCGCGGCACCGAGCTCGTCGAGCAGCTCGCTTTCGGTGCGCAGCACGTCGCTCTGGCGCGCGAGCACCGAGCTGAGATCGCGTCCGGCGGCCCGCTCGAGACTGGGAATGACCTCCCGCCGCAGCCACACGCGCCGGAAAGCAAGATCGTCGTTCATCGGATCGTGCACCGGGGCGAGCCCGAGCCGGGCACACAGCTCGAGCGTGTCGGCGTGCCGCAGGCCGAGCAGCGGCCGGACGACCGAACCCCGCCGCGCGGCCATGCCGCCGAGCCCGGCGCGTCCGCTCCCTCGCAACAGATTGAGCAGCACGGTCTCGGCCTGGTCATCGGTTGTGTGCCCGACGAGCACAGCCGACGCGCCCGACCGTGCTCGCACCTCGTCGAGTGCGGCATATCGCGCGTCGCGGGCACGCGCCTCGAGATTCGGACCAGGATCGACGTTGACCCGCACGCGTTCGACACGCGCGCCGAGCGCCGCGGCGGTATTGGCGACGCGCGCGGCTTCGCCCGCGCTGTCGATGCGCAGACCGTGATCAACGTGCACGGCGACCGGAGCCAGCCCGGCATCGAGCGCCACCGCGAGCGTCGCGAGCGAATCGGCACCGCCCGAACACCCCACGACCACGGGTGCGACGACGTCATCGAGACCGACAAGGCGCGAGCGCAACGGCGCGACCGCGCGACCGATGCGGGTGACGACCATGTTCAGGCGCGCGGTTCGGGCCGGCGGTCGAGCAACGCGCCCTGACGCACCAACGCAAGGAGCTCGTTGGTGCCTTGCAGCCCGAGCTTGCGACCGATGCGCCGCAAGCTCGCGTAGATGTTGCTGCGGCTCATCCCGAGATCCGTCGCGACATTGGTGACCGGAGCACCGTCGGCGAGCGCCTCGAGCAGCTGCTGCTGCTTGGGTGTGAGCTCGGAGAGCTTGTCGCGCGCCTGGCGGAGACGCGGCGGTGGGGCCGGCGACGATGGCACGTGCTCCAGCCGCGTGAGCCGCACGCGGGGTTCCTCACCGCTGTTGACAACATCCTCGTCACCGGTGCGCTCGTACCGGGCCAGCGCCTCGAGCGAATCCCGTTGCACCTGACGGCGAAGCTCCTGCTCGGGCGGACCGGTCGGGTCGAGCACCTTCTCCAGCACCCGCACGAGATCGGCGGGATCGAACGGCTTCGTGATGTAGTGGAGCGCGCCCTCGATGCCGCCGCGGATGCGGTGCTCGGTCTCGGTGACCGCGCTCACCATCACCACGGGGATGTGCGAGAGGTCGTAGTCGGCGCCGGCTTTGAGCTCCTCGAGCACGCTGAACCCGTCGACGCCGGGCATCATGACATCGAGGAACATGGCGTCGGGTACCTCGTCGCGCACGAGTTGGAGTGCCTCGGAGCCGTTGGCCGCGGTGATGACGAGGTAGCCCGCAGCCTCGAGATTGATCTGGATGAGCTCTCGGATATCGGGCTCGTCGTCGACGACGAGGACCGTTTGCATGACGGCCAGGTTACCGAGCGCTCCCGGTCGCTGCGGCGGGCATGCCGACGCGGGACAGCCACGCTGCCGGCTGGGCGAGCTCGGTCATCGTGGGAAGCGACTCGGGACCGCGCCACGCGGCATCGACTGCATGCGGCCCGGCTTCGCGCTCGATCGCGGCGATGAAGGCCTCGCCGACCTCGTACTGGCGCATCTTCGACTCGAGGCCGAGCAGCTTGTGCAACAGCCCGGTCATACCCCGCGCCTGTCGCCGTGCGCTGAGGACGCGCGCCATGCGCTCCTGACCGCGGACGTGCTCGCGCCCGAGCTCGTTCATCACACGATTGCCATGGCCTTCGAGCAACGACATGAGCGCCTGAACTTGCGACAGCACGCCACGCTGCTCCGGCGACGCGAGCAACGCGACCAGACCACCTTCGTCGAGCGGGTTGCGGCCGTTCCGCATCTCGTCGACCGCGCGCATCAGCGCCTGGAGCACACGCCTGGGATCAGGATCGACGATGGTGAGGGCCTGGTCGACGAGAGACAGGAAGTAGCCCTTCATCCAGGGCACGCCGGTGAACTGCGCCCTGTGCGTGACCTCGTGGATCGCGATCCAACGGCGGAAGTCGCGCGGCGGGAACGCGAAGCGCTTCTCGAGCTCGAGCACGTTGGCGCCCACGTAATAGACCGCGTCGGCATTGAGCGTGCCCGTGCCGTCGGTGGGTACGAGGAGGTCGTACTGGCCGAGCACGCGTTGCGACAGGTAGCCGAGGAGCACGCCCATCTCGGTGCCGGCGACCGCGCGACCGACACCTGCGACCGGACTGCGCCCCATGCGTTCGCCCATGCGGTGGGTCAGTGGCGCGAGCATCCGTCGCATCGACGCCACGTTGGCCTCGACCCAGCCGGCACGATCCAGCACCGCGGCCGTTGCCGCGCTCGGCGCGCGCAAGCCGGTAAAATCAGCGACGAGTGCTTCGGCTTCAACGGTGACCGCATGGAAGTCGGATTGCAACGACTCGCCGAGGTACGAGCTTGCCAGCGGGGCGCGCCCGGAGAAACGGCGAGCGACGCGTTCGGCCAGCGCCCAGTCGACCGGTTCCGGTGCCGGGTCGCTGTCGGTCATCGTCGTTATCGGCCCCGGTACTTGGGGATCACGACTTTGACGCAGTAGCCGACGGCGAGCGCGAGGAGAGAGAGCACGCCCAGGAATATGAGCAGCGGCGCGATCCAAAAGAACCACTTGTGCTCTTGCTTGTACTGGGTCGCGGCAGCCGCCGGCGCTGCGGTAAGGACGAGCGCCACCATCGACAGCAGTGCCACACGGATGGTCTTCACTCTCGTTCCCTCCGAGACATGACGGCGACGGAAGAAATCATCGTAGAGCGGGCTCGGAGCGCGGAGCGGGTCGGGATGGACCGGCTCACTCGGCGAGCGGCTGACCCAGCGCCTCGGCGATGCGGCGCTTCAGATCGGGGGGGACTTCGTCGCGACACTTGGAGGCGATCACCTGGCGGAGCTCAATCTCGAAATCGAAGCCGTGCGCACACGGAGGACACTCGTCGAGATGGCGGGTGATCTGCTGTCGTCTCCAAGAGGTGAGCTCGCCGTCGAGATAGAAGTAGATCTGATGGATCGTCTCTTCGCAGTCCATCCCGGTGTCCTATCCCCCCGCTCCGGCGGCTCCGGTTGCAGCCTTCGGCAGCAACCCGCGTTCCCCGGCAAAGTTCCACAACCGCTTCTGCAGCTGCTTTCTTCCTCGATGCAGCCGGCTCATGACCGTTCCGATGGGGACGTCCATGATCTCGGCGATCTCCTTATAGGAGAAACCTTCGACATCGGCGAGCAGCACGGCCATCCGGAACTGCTCCGGGAGGTCTTCCAGCGCTTCCTTCACGATCGACTCGGGAATCTGGTCGAGCACGATGTTCTCGGGCGTCTGATCGGCATCGACCGCCTCGAGGCCACCCAGTCGCTTGTAGAGGTAGAAGTCTTCGACGTCATCGAGCTCGGTCTGCTCCGGACGCCGCTTCTTCGCCCGGTAGGTGTTGATGAACGTGTTCGTGAGGATCTTGTAGAGCCACGCCTTCAAGTTGGTGCCGTCCTTGAAGCCACCGAAGCCGCGGTACGCGCGGAGATACGTCTCCTGCACGAGATCCTCGGCGTCGGGCGGGTTGCGCGTCATGCGCAGCGCGGCGGAGTAGAGCGCCGACATATACGGCATCGCTAGCTCAGCGAAGCGCGCTTGATCGGCCATGCCGCAACTGTACCCATCACGCCGCTCGCAACTGTGCGCGAACCGAGCCTCAGCTCGGAGTCACCCTCCAGATCGCGCCGGTGGGCGAGCCGTCGTCGGTCGCGATGTAGAGCCTGCCGTCGGGACCTTCGACCGCACTCCGGAGCCGCGGCACCGAGCCACCGAGATTGGCGATGAAGTTGTTGGCCCCGATGAGGCCCATCGAGTTCGGCATCATGATGCGCAACTGCATGTCCTTGAGCACGGAGACTGCGACCGCTCCGTTCCAACCCTTCCATTGCGAGCCCGACAAGAACGTTGCGCCGGATGGTGCGATCGTGACGCCGGGGTTGTGCGGCGGTGTCAGCGCGTCGCCGGAGCGCCACACGGCGGGGATTGCGCCCGCACGGGTCATCGGTACTGCCTCGTTGTAGCCGCCATTGTTGTCGACGGGGTTCCATCCGAAGTCGCCCGGAATGATCAAGTTGACCTCGTCGTCGACGTCGGTGCCGTGCTCGACGCTCAGCCCCGATCCGGTGCCGGGCTGGAACGCGATGCCCTGCACGTTGCGGTGGCCCCACGAGTAGATCCGGGGGTCGTACACGCCTCCGGGGTTGCCCGGAATGGCGACGCCGTTCCCGTCGACGCGCAGGATCTTGCCGGCGAGCGACCACGGGTTTTGGGGGAAGCTGCCGGTCGCGGCGTCGCCGGTGCCGACATACAAGTGGAACGTGCCGGGCTTGAAGCGCGGCCGGCACCCCGAGTGACGCCCGGAGCTGTAGTTGATCCCGGTCACGATGTCGGTGCGGTTCGAGAGGCCGGTGACCGAGCTGTTGACGACCCACCGCACCACGCGGACGTCGGTCGAACTCCCCCTGTTCGAGGTCATGCACGTGTACATGTAGCGGTTCACCGCGAAGCCCGGATCGATCGCGATGCCGAGCATGCCGCCTTCGCCGCCTTGCACCACGTCCGACGGTGTCGCAAGCAAGTTGATGGCGCCGCCGGGAAGACGCGCCTTGATGCGTCCGGCACGCTCGGTAAAGAACATTGTCCCGTTCGGGATGAACGCCATGTCCCACGGATGGTCGAGACCCGTGATGTAACTGCGATTGACGCTGAGCCTCGGCGCAGGTGTGCGTGTCGCCCTGGCCGGGCCGAAGCGTTCGACTCCACAACTGACGCACGCGAGCG
>DASVIY010000006.1:0-5067 GCA_036386195.1 Acidimicrobiia bacterium
CCGGTCGGCAGCTTACGCGTTCGAATGGTGCACACCGTTCAAACCGGAGCCTTGCTCGCGAGCGCGCCGTTGGTGAAGCAGAACTGGTACGCGTCGTCGGCCCAGCCGTCGGCGCGGTTGTAGTAGATGCATCGTTTGGCAAGCCTGTCCCGAAGCACGCCCTTGTACTCGAACCCCTGGTCCTTCTGCGGCTGCCTGCCCAGCTGGGTGATGACGTCGGCACGCGACGCGCCGCTGCGTACCGCGTCGAACTGTGCCCTCGAGATCGCATGCGAAGCCTGTTGAGCGGAGAGAGGGCCGGTGTTGATGTGGAGGGTGGGCGCAACGATCGCGATGCAACCCACGAGCCCGACGAACATCGCGAGCGCGATCGCCACGACCACCCACGGCCATTTCTTGTACAGGGCGTAGCGGCCCCCACAGCGTGGGCAGCTCACCCCCGCGGTGTCGCTCTGGGTATGACAGTGCGGACACGCTCGGTGCGTCTTGACCGGTGCAATGGGAGTGATGGTGATGCGCGCACCGCGCTCAGACATCTGTTTCCCTGCCGATCATGGGCATGCGCCAGTTGCGTGGTGGTGGGATGCACCAGCACTGCTGGACAGCAGTTTACGCGTCGACTGACGCACCATCGTCCCGTTTCCTGCTGTACTGACGCGGTGGATCTGGCCGCCGCCGTCGAGCACGGCGACATCGACGAGCTCGTGCGTCTGGTCGACGGCCTGTGCGCGACGCGCGAATGGGAGGCACTCAGCGAGCTGCGCGAGCGTTGTCAACGCGCGTTCGAGCGCGGACGACAGCTCTGGCCGGTCGCCACCCACGCCGAATACCGACTCGCGCTCGAGGCCCCGGGACCGTTTGCCGCGTCGGTGTTGGTCGAGGGCACGGGACGCTTCGCGCTCGGACCACTTCCCGAAGTTGCGGCGTCGACCCACGAGTGGGCGGAGCTCGAGCCGCACCTGACCCCCGGACCGTCAGCGGTGCTGACAGCCCACGAACGCGTCGTGCGCGGCGAAGACCTCACCGGCATCGAGTTGCCGGGCCCGCCCGTGCTCGAGCTTCCGCTGCGGCTCCAGTCGTGGGAACCGCAGTACTCACTCGCCGAGTACCGGCACGACAAGGCCGACTTCCCCGCGCCCGCCGCGCCGCATTTCGAGGCGGCGGACCTCCCACGCGTGTCGCCGCCTCCGCGGCGCGACGGCGATGCGGTGCGAGCATTGCTCGACCTCGCTCGCGCCTGGACGAGCGGGTCCGAAGGTCGAGCCGATGCGATCGCGGTCGACGGCACCGCGCTCGAAGCGATCGCGGCGCTCGGACTCGAGCGGGCGCGCGTCGCCGAGATCACGCCCGACGCCGCGCTGGCGACGATGGCGTGGACCGCGGCGAGCGGCGGCGCTCACGCCCGCCGGCCCGGCGCAGCTGCCGGCCGGTTCGGCGCGTGGTGGGCCGCCGCCGCGCTCACCGATTTGCTCGAGCCGTGGCCCGCCGACGCCGACTCGCTCGGCGGCGCGGTGGGCCGGCTCGGTTGGTTCACGTTTGCGGCCGATGAGCAGGAGACCGGTTGGTCGCTGCACCTCGCGGCCACCGACACTGAGCGAGGCCGTGCGTGGGCGGTCGCAGCGGCCGATTCGGCGTAGACAACCCGCAGGATGCCCTTTACCGTCCACGTGATCCAGGGCGGCTACCGGTGACGAACGTCATGCGACAGACTGTCGCACCCCGCACATAGGAGTAGGCCATGGCCACGAGCACGACCATCACGCACGACTACGACACGCTCGTGCGCGAGGAGCTCGCCGATCTGCGCGCGTTTCTCGACACGCTCACCGACGAGCAGTGGGACGGCCCGACGCTGTGCGAGGGCTGGCGCGTCCGCGACGTCATCGGCCACATGTGCGTCGGCTACTCGATCAACCTGCTCACGTTCCCTTTCACCCTCGCGACCTTCGGCTTCAACGTGCCCAAGGGCTCCCACGTGCTCTCGGTGCGCTACGGCGACGAGCACACGCCGGCCGAGATCAAGGCGAACTTCGCCGCCCTGACAACCAAGGAGAAGCCTGGTGGGCTGGCGCGGGTCATCAAGACTCATGAACGCTTTACTGACCACTTGATCCACCAGCAAGACATTCGGCGGCCGATGAACAAGCCCCGGGAGATCCCGCGTGAGCGTCTCGTCGCCGCGCTCGACGCGCTGCCGCGCATCGGCGGCTTCCTCAAGTCGAACCAGAAGGCCAAGGGCCTGCGCTTCGTCGCGACCGACATCGACTACACGCTCGGCGACGGACCCGAGGTGCGCGGGCCGGCCGAATCATTGATCCTTGCGATCTCGGGACGACCGGTCGCGCTGCCCGAGCTCGAGGGCGAGGGGCTCGCCACGTTGCGGGAACGCGTCGGCGCCTGATTCGCTCGCCGCTTCGCGGCTGCCGCCAGTAGCGTCCCGCACCTTGGACCTGCTCGCGTTCTTCGGCCTGGAGGAGACCGCCGATCCCCGGCGATGGCGCCTGCTGGTCGTCCCCGAGCTGTGTTCCGGGATGGGCGCGCTGTTCGGAGGTGCGGGCCTGGGCGCGTGCATCGAGGCGCTCGAGCGCACGACCGGCCGGCCGCTCGTCTGGGCTACCGCGCAGTACCTGTCGTACGCGCGCCCGCCGGCACTCGTCGAGATCGCCGTCACCGGCCTCGTGCGCGGGCATTACTCGTCGCAGGCGCGTGCGGTCGCGACCGTCGAGGGCGAGGAGATCTTCACCGTCAACGCCGCGCTCGGCCGCCGGCCGGCACCGTGGCGCGGCCAGTGGGCGGAGCGAATCGCCGTGCCGGCACCGGACGACAGTCCGCCGCGCGAAGACATCCCACGCCACCGGGGCACGTTGATGGACCGGATCGAGATGCGTATCGCCAAGGCGCGTCCCCCCGAGGAGCCGCGCGGCGCACCCGGTGACGGCCACAGCGCCCTCTGGGTGCGGTTGCCCGACCTCGACATGTCGGCCGCGACGCTGGCGATCGTCGGTGACTTCGTGCCGTTCGGTGTCAGAGAGGCCCTCGGTCAGCCCGTCGGCGGGAACAGCCTCGACAACACGCTGCGCGTCATGCATCACCACCACGCCACCGAGTGGTTACTCGCCGACGTGCGCGTGCACGCGGTTGCCGATGGTTTCGGGCACGGTCTGGTGCATCTCTGGGCCGACGACGGCACACTGCTCGCAACCGCCAGCCAGTCGTCCATCGTGCGGGAATGGCGCGAATGAACGCTCGAGCCGAGGAGGCGTCCACATGACCCAGCAGCGCTACGGGATCACCGTGCCCTTCGAGGGCATCCCCCTGCACGCGCACGAAGACTGGTTCCACGAGATCGCCGACCTCGGCTACACCGACGTGTGGTCGGCCGAGTCCGGCGGCCCCGACGCCTTCACCCCGCTTACGTTGGCGGCGGCATGGGAGCCTCGACTCCGCCTCGGCACCGCGATCGTGCCCGCGTACACGCGCGGCGCGGCGACGCTCGCGGAATGTGTCGCGAGCCTGGCGCAGGCGGCGCCGGGTCGGTTCGCGTTCGGCATCGGCACCTCTTCCGACGTGATCGTCGAACGCTGGAACGCCATGTCGTTCGACAAGCCCTACCAGCGCGTGCGCGACACCGTCCGGTTCCTGAAGGATGCGTTGCGGGGCGAGAAGATCACCCACGACTACGAAACGTTCTCGGTCAAAGGGTTCCGTCTCGGCATGCGACTCGAGGAGCACGAGATCCCGCCGATCCTCATTGCCGCGCTCCGGCCGGGAATGCTGCGATTGGCGGGACGCGAGGCTGACGGCGCCATCATCAACTGGCTGTCTGCCGACGACGTCAAGCAGGTCGTGCCGCACGTCGGCCAAGGCAAGGAGATCGCCGCCCGCATCTTCGTGTGCCCATCCGACGACGCGAAGACGGTGCGCTCACTCGCGCGCCGCTTGATCGCGTCGTATCTCAATGTGCCGGTGTACCGCGCGTTTCACGAGTGGCTCGGTCGTGGTCCGGCGCTGCAAGACATGTGGGATGCGTGGGCCGAGGGCGATCGCGAACGGGCGGTTGCCGCGATCTCCGATGATGTCGTCGACGATCTCGTCGTGCACGGCTCGGCCGAGCAGTGTCGGGCGACGCTCGCGCGCTATATGGAGAACGGCGTGACCACGCCGGCGCCGGCGGTCATCCCGATCGGCGTCGACCTGCGCGAGGCGATCCGGGGTCTCGCCCCGTCCGCCGGCAATTAGCGCGCACGCCCTGCTCTCGTTCTGGGATGAGTTTTCGACCGTAGCGGTCGAAAACTCTGCCCAGAAGCAAAAGATGGGGCCACGCCGGCGTTGTCGCGGGTCAGGCCGCGTGCTTGAGCTTCACCTCGTGGTGACGGATCGTCGCGAGGCGGCACCGCACGAGGACGCGTACGAACCACCAACCGGGGTCGATCTGGCCGGCCGCGAATGAGAAGCGCGCCGAAGTCGGCGCGGCGTGATGGTTGTTGTGCAGGCCCTCGCCCGCGCTGATCAGCGCGAGTGCGTTGCTGTTGGTCCCGGAGTTCTCGTGCGGACGCCCACCGACGGTGTGGCCGACGGCGTTGACAGCGCCGGACAACATCAGATAGCTGACCGCGTGGATGGCTGCAGCAAGCAGACCGGTCTTCCAACCGAACGTCAGACAGAGAATCGAGATCCCTATGCCGAGCCCGAGGAACGCGTGATCGAAGAACAGGCGATCCAGGCGGTCGCCGGGTATGTCGCGCGCGTAGCGCTGCACGGTCATCCGGTCACGCGCCACCTTTCGGTACAGGCCGGCGTTCGTGAGCTGCACTCGCCAGAAGCCCAGCACTGCGGGACTGTGTGGATCGTCGATCGTGTCGGTGGTCGCGTGATGGAGGCGATGCACTGCGACCCACTGGCGCGGTCGCATCCCGGTCGTCACCCAGATCGCCACCCGAAAGAACAGCTCGGCGCGTCCATCGACACTGAGCGCCCGATGCGTCAGGCCCCGGTGCAAGTAGACGCTCGTCACGAACAACGAAAACTCCGTGACGGCGAGGCCGGCGATCACTGCGACAAGAATGT
>DASVIY010000007.1:0-1636 GCA_036386195.1 Acidimicrobiia bacterium
CGCCGCGGAACTTGCCGTTGACCTGATCGGTTGCATGCTGGGTGAGGTGGGTCTTCATCTCATCGGCTTGCGCCTGGGTGAGCCGGCCGTTCTTCACTTGATCGGCGAGCTCGCTCTGGCCGTCGGCAACCAACGCGAGGATGACCTTCTTCGGGTCGACGTTGTGCGCCTTCGCCACGTCGGCGATCGTCTTGCCCGACTGCAGCGCCGACTTCAGGTCTGCCTCGCTGATCCCGATCGCCTTGGCCACGACCGACTCGTCCGACACCAGCTCGTGCCGGCCACCGGGGCCGCCCGGACCACCGGGACTACCGGGACCGTGCCTGTCGTAACCGGGCATCGACGTCGGCGTGGACGTGCCGGTATCCGCGCCGGCCAGGTGCGGCACGAAGATCGCCGCGCTGGCTCCGGCGCCGGCGAGCATCGCGGCCGCAACCGCGGCTGCTGTGACGGTCTTGTTCATCGGGTTCCTCTCGTCTGGCGGGCTGTCGAGCCCGAGCTACGAGACGCACTCTCGCACCGCGGGGTAAGAGCGCCGTAATGAGCGCGGCTGTGGGAGGGTAAGAATCTCTTCAACGTTTGATGAAACGGCTCGAGCTCTCGAGCTGCACCATCGCAAGGGAGACTGACACGATGCGAATCGGGATCTCACTCATCGAGCCCGCACCCGACGCCGACGTCTTCGGTGAGCTTCGCACCCAGCTCGAGCAGGCCGCCGCGGCTGGTTTCGCGTCGGCGTGGATCTCCAACATCTTCGGGCTCGATGCGCTGACCACGCTGGCAGTAATCGGCGCTCAGGTGCCGGGGATCGAGGTGGGCACGGCGGTCGTCCCCACGTATCCGCGCCACCCCGTGACGCTGGCCCAGCAAGCGCTCACCGTGCAGACGGCCATCGATGGGCGGCTCGCGCTCGGGATCGGCCTCTCGCACCAGATCGTCATCGAGAACATGTTCGGCTACTCGTTCGACAAGCCGGCGCGCCACATGCGCGAGTACCTGTCGATACTGGTCCCGCTCCTCGATGAAGGCACCGTTTCCTTCGAAGGCGAGACGATGCGCGCCAACATGACGCTCTCCACACCGCGCGTCCACAAGGTGCCCGTGCTCCTCGCGGCCCTGGCACCGCAGATGCTTCGCCTCGCCGGGGCGCGCGCTGCCGGCACGGCCCTCTGGATGACGGGCCCCGCGACAATCAAAGAACACGTCGTGCCCACGATCACCGCCGCCGCCGAAGAAGCCGGACGGCCCGCGCCGCGCGTCGTGTGCCTGCTGCCGATCTGCGTCAGCGACGACATCGGTGCCGCGCGCGCCCGCGCCGACGCGATCTTCGCGATCTACGGCCAGCTGCCGTCGTACCGCGCCATGCTCGACAAGGAGGGTGCCGCCGGCCCGGCCGACGTGGCGATCGTCGGCGACGAGGCTGCGGTGGACCAACAGATCGAGCAGTTGGCGGCGGCGGGCGCGACCGACTTCATCGCGGCCGAGTACGCGAGTGGCGAAGACAAGACGCGCACACGCGCGTACCTGACCGCACTGGCCGCGCGCCACCACACCTGAATCAAACGGGCCGGCCGTTCCGGGATGAGTTTTCGACCGCTACGGTCGAAAACTCTGCCCAGAAGCACGAACGGGCTTA
>DASVIY010000008.1:0-3280 GCA_036386195.1 Acidimicrobiia bacterium
CCGGGGTCCTCTCGGAGAGCCGGCTGGTGCTCTCGAACTCGACCGTCACCGGTGCCGACGGCGGTGCGGGCGGCAACATCATCGACGGCGGTTTCGGCTCGGGAATGCCCTACGACATCACGATCACGAACAGCGTCATCACCGGCAACGACAACACGGCGATCAACATCGATTTCGGCAGCGTGTCGATCGCCGGATCCCAGATCACTTCCAACAACGGGAACGGGATCGGGCTCATCGACGGCTCGCCGTTGTCGGTGGTCGACTCGTTCATCAGCGGCAACAGCGGGATCGGCGCCTCGACGACCGGTCAGGGCACCACCCAACTGACGATCACCGACTCGACCATCGCCGACAACGGGAAGGGCGGCGTCAGCTGCTCGGCCTGTGGCGCAACGACGATCACCGGGTCGACCATCACCGGGAATGGCAGCGCCGCGTCGTTCGACGGTGGCGGTGTCTCGTTCGTCGTCGACCAGGACGACCCGAGCGATTCGCCCCACCTCACGATCACCGACTCGACAATCGCCGGCAACACCGCCGTTCGGCGCGGCGGCGGCGTCTTCGCCGGCTTCCTCGAGTCGTCCGAACCCACCGCGCCCGCGACCCAGGCGGTGATCACCGGATCGCAGATCACGGGCAACACCACCACGGGGTCCGACCGCGACGGCGGAGGCATCGCCGTCGACACCGGTGACCTCACCGTCACCGACTCGTCGGTCACCGACAACCACGCCGGTACCGGTGGGGCCATGGTGGTTTCCGACGGTGGCGGCATCTACGCGCAGGAGCGCGCCGGCGACGGCGTCACCGAGCCCTACGACGTGACGATCACCGGCTCGACCATCACCGGCAACTCCGCGACCGGCTCGGCGGGAGGGCTCTGGGCCGCGACTGAAGGGGTCGTCGCGGTCACGGGCTCGACGATCGGGACCAATACGTCTGCGGCCGGCCGAGGCGGTGGCGCGGAGATCCGTTCGCACACCGCCTCCCTCACGAACAGCCGGGTCACGGCAAACGGCGCGCAGGCCGGTGCGGGTGTCTCCTTCGCCGGCCTGAGCGTGCCGGGCACGCTGACCGTCATGGGCTCGACCATCGACGCGAACATTGCCGCCGCGCCCACAGGCAGCGGCGGCGGCCTCCAGCTGAACGCCCCCGGCGGCACCAACGCTGTGCTCCAGAACTCGACCATCACCGGCAACCAGGCCAATCGGGGCGGAGGGATCGCCACCGGACTCGACGAGAGCGTGTTGCTCGAGTTCGTGACCCTGACCTCCAATACCGGTTTGGATGGCGCCAATGCGGCCTCGGGCTTTGGAGACTTCGTCACGTCCCGCTCGGTGATCGCGGAGCCGCTCGGGGGTGGGGGGAACTGCAACAGCGTCATCGGGCTCGGTGCGTTCAGCACGCTCGGCTACTCGTGGGCCAGTGACGCCACCTGCAACCTCGGCGCGACCGACACCGTGTCCGCGGCCGACCCCCAACTCGGGGCGTTGGGCGCGAACGGGGGTCCCACCCCGACGCGACTGCCGACGACCATGAGCCCGCTCGGCGGCCTTGTGCCCGCGGCATCGTGCACCGTCGCGACCGACCAGCGCGGCATCACTCGCCCGCAGGGCACGAACTGCGAACCCGGAGCGGTCGAGATCGCCGAAGTCGCAGCCGCGGCGCCGATCGAGGGGACCAGCGGGGCCGATCTGCTGTTCGGCACCCCGGGCAACGACGTCATCAACGCCCACGAAGGTCCCGACCTCGTATTCGGCTTCGGCGGCAATGACACGATCGACGCCGGGCCGGGCAACGATACGGTTGACGCCGGTGCAGGAAACGACACGGTCTTGGGCGGGCCCGGCCGCGACGTGCTGATCGGCGGCGCGGGCAACGACGTCCTGCGCGGTGGGCCCAACGTCGACGTCCTCGTCGGTGGCGGCGGGAACGACACCTACGACGGCGGTCCGGGCCCCGATGTCTGCTTCCTGCCCAACCGCTTGCTCCCCCGCGACTGCTGACCGACCGCGCCCGCGTACCGCCGGAAGCTGTGAGACGCGTTTACGTGAGCCGTGTGGACATCGGAGGCGGCCACGCGCGCGCCACCGGGCGCCTCGCCGGTGTGCGTTTGACGGCCGCGCGTTTCGCCGGCGTGCGCTGCGCCCCCGGCCGTTTCGCGGCCGCCCGCTTGGCCGCCGGCGAGTTCGCGGCGACGCGTTTCGCGGGCTTGCGACCGAGCTCGACTGCGGCTTTGTGCAGCTCCGCGAGCGCGTCGGGCACCGCGTCGGCGATCTGCCACAGGTCCGGCAACAGCTCGCGGCACCCGATCAGGCCGAACTCGACCGAGTCGAGATAGCTCACGACAGTGATGTTGAGGCCGGCACCGGCCATGATTGGGCCCAGCGGAAACAGGCTTACGAGCCGGGCGCCGACGCAGTACAGCGGGAACGGCGGACCGGGCACGTTCGACAGCACGAGGTTGACGATCGGCGCGTGCCGCCCCTCGAGCAGCCGGTTGTACATACGGGCGCCCCGGGCGAACAAGATCGGCGCGGCGACCTCGGCCCATTCCTGGAGCGTGTTGCTCCCGACGTCGTCGTGGACGAGCTTCGCGCCACTCATCGCCTCGGCCACCGCGCGCAGCCGCTGGGCCGGGTCGTCGAGCTGCACCGGCAGGCTCCCGAACATCGCCGAGACCCGGTTGCCGGGCACGCCGCGCTGCGTCTCGGTGCGCACCGACGCGGGGATCGCGGCGATGAGCGGCTTCTCGGGCACCTCGCCCCGCGCCTCGAGGTAGGTGCGCAGCGCGCCGGTGCACACCGTGAGCACGACGTCGTTGACCGTGGCGCCGAACGCGTCTTTGATCTCCTTGATCTCCGACAGTGACGACTCGTGATACGCAACAGTGCGGTGTGGAGTGATCACGCCGTTGAACGAGGTGCGCGGCGTATTGAAGGGCGCCCCTGCGGTGAGATGCTCGTTGCGCACCCGCTGCGCAACGCGGATGGCCGACCGGGTCGCGTTGCGCAGCGCCTTCGCCATCTTCAGCGGCCGAGTGGCGAACGAGGCGACGGCACCCACGATCATCTCGATCTCGGACGGCACCCGCTCGGGCTCCCAGGCTGCGGACGTGCGCGCCGCTCCGACCGTGGTGGGCTCGAGATCGAACAGCGTCGCCATGAGCTCGACACCGAGCACGCCGTCAACGGTCGCGTGGTGCAGCTTGGCGACCAGCGCGAGGTGGCCGTGCTCGAGCCCTTCGACGAGCCACATCTCCCAGAGCGGACGGCTG
>DASVIY010000009.1:0-6182 GCA_036386195.1 Acidimicrobiia bacterium
ATCGGGGCGTCGACACCGCACCTGTACCCCTGCATCCTCGACTGGGCGGACGACTTCGCCGTCGTCGCCGACCGGCTCGGCGTCGAGGAGTGCGGGCTCATCGGCCTGTCGGGTGGGGGCCCGTACGTCCTCGCGTGCTGCGCCGCCCTGCCGGAGCGGATCGCGGCGGCCGCGGTGCTCGGGGGCGTGCCACCGACGCAGGGCCCCGACGCCCCACAGGGCGGCATTCTCGGGCGCACCGCGCTGTTCGCCCCACTCCTCACACGCCTGCGGACGCCGTCCGCGCTCGGGTTCGCGTCGTTGGCGTGGGCGATCCGCCCGTTCGTGTCGCAGGGGTACGACCTGTACGCGCGCATCTCGCCCGAGGGCGACCAACGACTCTTTGCTCAGCCCGAGATGCGGGCGATGTTCATCGACGACCTGCTGAACGGCAGCAAGCCGGGCATGCGGGCCCCGGTGTTCGATCTCATCTTGTTTTGGCGGCCGTGGGGTTTCTCGCTGCGCGACCTGCGCGTCCCGATCCGCTTCTGGCACGGCGACGCCGACAACGTCGTCCCGCTGGCGCACGCCGAGTACATGGCGTCGCTGGTGCCGGGCGCGACGATCATCGTCCGTCCGGGCGAGAGCCACCTCGGCAGTTTGGGCGCGGCCCCGGAAGTGCTCGACGCGCTCTTCGAGATGTGGAGGCACCCACTCGCCGGCGGTGACGACGCGGGGTAAGGGGAAGCACACCCGGCTTGCGGCGCGGACGTCGTGTGCCGGCGGCCGTGGCGCGTCCTCCGGTCGTGCGCATACCACCAACTGCGGCACACTGGCAGCATGACGATCTCGTGGTGGTTCTTCGTCGTCGCGATCTGGGGCGCGGCGTTCACGGCACTGGCACTGTGGACGCCGCGCCCGCCCAGCTTCCTCGTCCCGATGACGTTCTTCGCGGCGTGGCTCACGACCGAGCTCGCGGTATGGCACCTGCTTTGGCAGCTCGTCGCCACCATCGTGTTCATCGCGCTCGGCGCTCTCGACGCGTGGCCGGGCTGGGCCGGCCTCGCCATCACCGCGTTGTCGTGGACCGGTCTCATCGCCGGGCTCGTCGCTGCCAGCCGCACCGACCGCGCGTTCGAGAAGGCACTCGCCGACGCGCTCGGACCGGGGTGGCGCGACACGATCGACCCGGCCTGGGCGCCGCAGCGCGCCGGCATCGAGTGGGCGCGCATGTTCTCCGCCTTGCGCTCCAAGCGACGGGGGATCGTGCGGACGCGTGACCTGCAGTACGTCGACGACGGGCTGCGCCGGCACCGCCTCGACGTATGGCGCCGCGACGGCGTCGGGCCGGCCGCGCCCGTGCTCCTCCAGATCCACGGCGGCGGCTGGATGATCGGCAGCAAGGAACAGCAGGGCCGCCCCCTCATGTACCACCTCGCCGATCGCGGCTGGGTCTGCGTCGCGATCAACTACCGGCTCTCCCCCAAGGCGACGTGGCCCGACCACCTCGTCGACTGCAAGCTCGCCTTGAAGTGGGTTCGGGAACACATCGCCGAGCACGGCGGCGATCCCGGGTACGTCGTCGTGACCGGCGGCTCGGCCGGCGGGCACCTCACCGCGATGGTTGGTCTCACCGCCAACCGGCCCGAGTTCCAGCCCGGCTTCGAGGACGTCGACACGAAGGTTCGGGCGATGGTGCCGTTCTACGGGGTGTTCGACTTCCTCGACCGGCACGGGTTCCGCGGCACGGCCGGCCCGTCGTTCCACCGGCTCGCGGCGCGCCACATCCTCAAAGCACACCCCGACGAACAGCCCGAAGTGTTCGCGCAGGCATCCCCACTCGACCAGGTCCACCGCGATGCGCCGCCCGCGCTCGTCGTGCACGGCGACCTCGACCTACTCGCACCGGTCGAAGAAGCCCGGCTGTTCGTCGAACGGCTACGGAAGGTAAGTGAGGCGCCTGCGGTCTACGTCGAGCTCGCCGGTGCGCAGCACGCGTTCGAGATGCTCCCCTCCATCCGCGCCCTGCACACCGTCACCGCAGTGGACGCGTTCTTGGCGTGGCTCCTCAGCCGCGACGGGAAGTCGACCGACGCCGCGATCGCGGCCGCCGCGCGAGCGAACGACACGGACGAGCAGACGGCCACGACGCCGAGCCCCAACGCCTGACGCCCGCGTCGTCCCCGACGACATCGCCGCCATGTGTGCGTTCCTCTGCTCCGAGGCGGTCGGCTTCATCACCGGCCGGCTCGTCGGCGTCAATGGCGGCTGGTACATCTGGCGCGAAACGGGCGTCCACCTGTGAGTATTGTATTCTCGTTTTTGAATAACTAGGTTCTCGACCGTGGACACCCGAGACACGCCGGAGCAGGCGGAACTTCGACGCTCCGCGCGTCAGCTGGCTCGGGAGCTCGCCGCCGCGACCGTCGCCGACCTCGACGACGACAGGCGCGCCAAGCGGTTGGCCGTCGCCGTGCGCGACGCGGGGTGGCTCGAACTACGCGACGACGGGGGAGACGGCAGGCCGCTCGCCGGCGGTGTGGAGGCGGCAATCGTTGCCGATTCACTCGGGGGGTCGGTCGCCGACGTCGCGTTTGCAGGCCCGGTCATCGCGCGCGATCTCGCTCGTCGCGCCGGTGCGAGCTACGTCGGCGGTATGGTCGTCGCACTCTCACCGGACCTTCGTGACGCGGCAGTCGTGCCCGGAGCCGTGACGACCACACCGATCTACGCCGTCGACGGAGATGACCACATCGATACGGCCTACGTGTTGGTGCCCGAGGCCTCCGGCTACCGTCTCGCGCAGGTGGACTTTGACGGCTCGTTGGCCGCGAGCGGCGCCGATCTGACGCGCCGGGTTCGCCTGATTCCACCCGGAACGTCGGTGCACCCGGTTGCCGAACAGCCTCGGCTCCTCGGCCACGACGATCTCGCTGAATGGACCGCCCTCGGCCTGGCACTCATGAGCGCCGACCTCGTCGGCGTCATGCGCGGCGTGCTCGCCGTCTCCGTCGCGTACGCGGCTGAGCGACGTCAATACGACGTGCCTGTCGGTTCCTTCCAGGCCGTGCAGCACCTGCTGGCTGAGGCGTGTTGCCTCATGGAAGGTTCACGTAGTGTCTCGTTGCACGCGTCGTGGGCCGTCGACAACCTTGCACCCGACGAGGCTCGGACCGCCTGCCGCGTCGCCAAGGCGTATTGCGCACGCGCCGCGCGCACGGTCTGCGAGACGGCGGTGCAAGTGCACGGTGGGATCGGCAACACGTGGGAGTGCATCGTGCACGTCTACCTGCGTCGCGCGCTGCTTTCGTCGCAGTGGTTCGGCGACGACGCCGACCAACTTCGCGAGCTGCAATGTGAGCGTCTGGGGACTACCGATGGACTTTCGTGACTCACCCGCGGAGGCAGAGTTCCGCGCTCGCTTCCGCGCGTGGCTCGCGGAGAACATTCCCGGCCTCCCGACGTCGTCGACCGACGACGAGTACTGGGCCCGCCAAGCCGAATGGCACACCGCGCTCTACGACGCGGGCTTCTTCGGACTGAGCTGGCCGGCGCGCTTCGGCGGTCACGAGCTGCCGACGGTATTCGACGTCATCCTCGACGAGGAGCTCGCGGCAGCGGGGGCGTCTCCGCGCCCGAGCCTCGGGTATCTCGTGCAGGGCATCTCGACGCACGGCAGCGAAGCGATCAAAGCGCGATTCCTTCCCGGGCTGATCAGCGGACGCGAACGCTGGTGCCAAGGCTTCAGCGAGCCCGACGCCGGATCCGACCTCGCTTCGCTGCGCACGACCGCGACGCGCGACGGCGACGGGTACGTGATCGACGGGCACAAGATCTGGACCAGCTACTCCGACGTCGCCGACTGGTGCCTGCTCCTCGCCCGCACCGATCCCGACGTGCCGAAGCACAAAGGGCTGTCGGCGTTCGTGATCGCCATGGATCAGCCCGGCATCGAACAGCGGCCGCTGCGCATGATGAACGGTGTCACGAACGAGTTCGGGCAAGTGCTGTTCGACGCCGCGCGGGTCCCTGCCGAGAACATGGTCGGTGAGCCGGGCGAGGGCTGGCGCCTCGCCATGACGATCGTGAGCCACGAACGCGAGCCCGGGGAGCTCGGGTATGTGGCGCGCTACGCGAAGACGGTGAAGGAGCTCGAACAGACGGTGAGCGCAGATCCGTCTGCATTCCGGAGCGACCAGCGCGAAGCCGTTGCGTGGGCGTACGTGCAGACGGAGATGTTGCGGCTCCACGTGTTTCGCAGGCTTTCGGAACGTCTCGACGGTGTCGACCACGGACCCGGGGGCTCCATCGACAAGCTGTTGATGACGTGGGTCGAGCAGACCGTCGGGAGCGCGGCGCTTGCCGTCTCGGGTCCACAGGCTGTGACTGATGCCGACGACGCCGAGTTGAAAGTCTATCTCTACAGCCGCGCGCAGAGCGTCATGGGCGGCACGTCACAGATTCAGAAGAACATCGTCGCGACTCGGATCCTCGGTCTGCCGACGGCTTGAGTGCGCGGCGCGAGCAAAGGAGCTCCGATGGACTACGAACTCTCCGACGTCATTCGCGTCGACGCCGATGGCCCTGTCCGGATCGTGCGACTGTCGCGTCCGGAGCACCTCAACGCGATCAACGACGAGCTCCACGTCGGTCTGACGCATCTGTTCCCGCAGCTCAGCGCCGACCGTGATGCGCGCGTCGCGGTCATCACCGGAGAGGGGCGAGCGTTCTCGGCCGGGGGTGACTTCGATCTCCTCGACCGGATGACCAACGACCGCGCGTTGCGCCGCGACGTGATCGCCGAGGGTCGCGAGCTCGTGCTCAACATGATTCGATGCCGCGTGCCCGTCGTCGCCGCGGTCAACGGGCCGGCTGTCGGTCTCGGCTGCAGCGTCATCGCGCTGTCCGACGTGGTGTACATGGCCGAATCGGCGTATCTCTCGGATCCGCATGTGACGGTGGGGCTCGTGGCGGCCGACGGCGGACCGCTGATCTGGCCGTTGCACACGAGCCTGCTGCTCGCGAAGGAATTCGCGTTCACCGGAGACCGGATCACCGCGGCACGGGCGGCGGAGATCGGGTTGGCGAACCATGTGTGTCCCGATGGCGAGGTGCTGTCCGCCGCGGTCGCCGCGGGCCACAAGATCGCCGCGCAGCCGCGTCAGGCCGTCGAAGCGACCAAGCGCGTGCTCAACCTGCACGTTGAGCGCGCGGTCTTGGCAACAATCGACTTTGCCATGGCATCGGAGACGGAGTCGTTCGACACGCGGGACCTGCGCGCGAATGTTGACCGGTTCCTCGGTCGCACGCCGATGAGTTGAATGGTGTCTTGCTCGGCTACGAGGCGACAGCAGTGAGCTCGAGGTGCAGCCGCGTCACCGAGTCGTTCTTCATCGAGCCCGCTCGGTGTCGCCGGTGGTGGCTGGGTGAAGGCTCACCGGTACGCCGGAATAGTGCGCCATGCCGGTCAGCTGATCGATGTCGTCCTTCACAATTGCCGTCGAGCTCATAGATCGATCAGCTTCGGCACGCGGCGTGAAGCGAGCAGCTGCCGGCCGAGGTCCACCGCGATCTTGTCGGGCGATCCGAAGAGGCCTTCGAGCATCATCGTGCGCTTGAGGAATCGGTGAAACGGATGGTCCGTGGTGAAGCCGATCCCAGCGAGCACCTGCTGGCAGTGTGTTGCCACGATCGCTGCAGTGCGTCCCGCCGTCGCCTTCGCGAGGGCCGCGGTGAGGCGGTTCGGTTCGTCACCGGCTGCGTTCAGTGTCGCTTCGAGTGCCTCGACGGCCACGAGCGCGTCGGCGAGTCGGTGTCGAACGGCTTGAAAGGTCGCGATCGGTCGACCGAACTGGACGCGCTCCATCGCGTGCGCACGCGCCAGGGCAAGCATCGTTCGGCAGGCACCGGCGATCTGGTGCCCGACCGCGCGGCGGCCGAACGCCACAGCTGCTTCCCATGTGGTGACGTCGAAGCTCATGTCGACTGCGACGTCGTGCTCCGCGCGCACGATGTGGAAGCCCGCGTCCGGATCGATGCCCTGCACCACGCGCACTTCTGCGGACGAGCTGGGAACGGTGACCGCGCAAGCGTCCGACCCGGTGCTGCATACCACCAGCAACTCGTGCGCACTGGTACAGCGAGCGGTTGCAAGGCCGAGCGCGTGACAATGGCCGTCGTCGATGTGCCCGGGTGGGTGCCAT
>DASVIY010000010.1:0-11505 GCA_036386195.1 Acidimicrobiia bacterium
GGCGGCATCAAATCCATCGAGCTCGGTGAAGAGATCCGACCGCACGAGCAACGCGGCACTCGACACGTAGAAGACGTCGCGCACGGCGTCGTGCTGCTCCTGGTCGAGCTCCCCGGGTTCGATGCCGGTGTGGGCACCGCCGAACCTGTCGATGGACCGCCCGACCTCGAGGAGGATCTCGGGGTTGTCGGCGTCGACGAGCTTCGGGCCGACGATGCCGGCGTTGGAGCGGTACGCCTCTTCCAACATGATGCGGATCGCACTCGGGTCGAGGACGACGTCGTCGTGACAAAAGAAGAGAAAGGTGGCGCCCTCGACCGTCGCCAGCGCCTCGTTTGCCGCGCCCGCGAAGCCGACGCTCTCGGCCAGGCGCTTCACGTAGGCGCCGGGCAACACGTTGGCGATGCGCGGCGTCGGGTCGTCGTCGGACGCCACGTCGATGACGAGGATGGTGAGATCCGGATAGTCCTGGGCAGCCAGCGACCGCAGCGTGTCGTCGAGCCCGGGCTCCGGATTGCGGGTCACGACAACCGCGGCGATCGGCGGAGCAGCGGCGGGGAGGACTTCAGTGAGGGCCTCACCCTCGGTGAAAACCTCGTCGCCGGGCTCCAGGAGCGTTGGCCCGTCAGGGGGTTCCGGCGCGTCCATCAGGTGGCGGCAGCCTACCAACGGGGTGCTTCGTGATTCCGGTCACGAGTGCTTGCAAATGTATATCTTTTTGAGGTACGCTGCTAACAGGACGAGAGGTTCCACCGAACCCCCGACACCTCGGGCCACGAGCACGAGGGCCAGACAATGAGGAGTCCCATGAGCATCGATGTGCGCAAGACCGTTCAGGACGCCGCCTACATCACGGTCGGCGTCGGCGTGATCGGCTTCCAGCAGGCGCGAGAGCGCCGGCGCGAGACAGCCGGCAAGATCAGCACTCAGGCCAAGCACACTCGTGAGAACCTGCGCGACCTTCCCAAGGACGTGCAGACCACAGTGGAGAACACCACCAAGGACGTGCGCAAGACGTTGACGACCGCCAGGAGCAAGGCCCGGGCTCGTGCCGAGGCGCTCCGCACGGAAGCCCATTCGCGGGTCGAGCCCCTCGTGGACGACCTGCGTGACCGGGTCGAGCCGCTCGTCGAGCAGCTCCAGACCGTGCCCGACCAGGTGAAGCAAGTGGTCGAGACCGGCACCGCACGGGTGCAGGAGCTCGTCGGCCGCACCGATGGCGCGAGCCGTTCCGCTGCTTGATCCGCATCACCGCATGATCGGCGGCGCCGACCGGCGCTGCACCCAACTGCTCCACCGCGAGATCGCCCCGCAAAGGTGCGGGGCGATCTCGCGTCCGGCGCCGGCACGTGGCGGGGAGTCGGGGGTTGGCTCCCCCCGACTGTCGGCCCACCGGTACGCTCGCCGCCATGCTGACAGCGCTCGCGGGAGGGGTCGGAGCGGCCCGGTTCCTTCGTGGGCTCGTCGACGTCGTCGACCCGAGCGACATCACGGTCGTGGTCAACACGGCCGACGACGACGAGTTCCACGGGCTCCTCGTCTCGCCCGACCTCGACTCTGTCACCTACACGCTCGCCGACGCATCGAATCCCGAGACCGGCTGGGGACTCGCGGGTGAGACGTTCGCCACGATGGACGCGCTCGAGCGGTACGGCGTGCCGACGTGGTTCCGCCTCGGCGACCGTGACCTCGCTACCCACCTGTTCCGCACACAACGGCTCCGAAACGGCGCCACGTTGTCGCAGGTGACCGCCGAGATCACCGCTGCCTGGGGCCTCGGCAGCCGGCTCCTGCCGATGAGCGACGATCGTGTCGCCACCCGTATCGACGCGCGCGTCGACGGCGGCGAGCCCCACGAGCTGCGCTTGCAGGAGTGGTTCGTACGCCACCGCGCCGAGCCACCGGTCGTGGCGGTGCGGTTTGAAGGCATCGGTGCCGCACGACCGGCGCCCGGCGTGCTCGACGCCATCGCAACCGCCGACACAATCCTCGTCTGTCCGAGCAACCCGGTCATCTCGATCGGGCCGATCCTCGCCGTTGCCGGCGTGCGCGACGCGCTCGTCGCGAGACGCGACCGGGTCGTGGGTGTCAGCCCGATCATCGCCGGGCATCCGGTCAAGGGTCCGGCCGATCGACTCATGGCGCCACTCGGCATGGAGGTGTCGTGTGTCGGCGTGGCCCGCGCGTACCGAGACTTCTGCGGCACGCTCGTGATCGATGCCGACGACCGCGCTCGCGCCCCCGCCATCGAGCGGCTCGGAGTGCACGCAGTCGTCGCCGACACCCTGATGCGCGACGCACGGGTCGCGGCGGCGCTCGCACGCGACACGCTCGACGCCGTTGCCTGACGTGTCGGGCGAGCTCCGGGTGATACCGGTGCGGGGCGTTCCCGAAGTCGGGGCGGGCGATGAGATTGCGCGTCAGCTCGCCGACGCGGCGGCCGCGCAGGACACACCGCTGCACGACGGCGACATTCTTGTCGTGACGCAGAAGATCGTGTCGAAAGCCGAGGGGCGGATCGTTGCGCTCGACCCGTCTGATGCCGCCGCGCGCGTCGGGTTGATCGAGTCGGAGTCGGAGCGCGTGCTCCGGCGGCGCGGCGAGCTCATCATCAGCGAGACCCGGCACGGCTTCGTGTGCGCGAACGCCGGCGTCGACGTGTCCAACGTCGAGCTCGGCGCCGCGGCGCTGCTCCCCGTCGATCCCGACCGTTCGGCGCGCAAGCTGCGCGACGTGATCCGAGTCGAGCTCGGTGTCAATGTCGGCGTGATCATCTCCGATACCTTCGGACGCGCGTGGCGCATGGGCCTCACCGATGTCGCAATCGGGGTATGCGGTGTCGCCGCGCTCGTCGATCTCAAGGGGCAGCGCGACGCGAACGGTCGTGCGTTACAGGTCACCGAGATCGCGATCGCCGACGAGCTGGCATCCGCCGCGGAGCTCGTGATGGGCAAGGCGGCCGGTATCCCGGCCTCGATCGTGCGGGGACTCGAGCCGGCGTGGCTGGTGGAAGCGACCGGCGCCGAGTTGGTCCGCCCGCCCGCAGAAGACCTGTTCCGGTGACCCAACCGTCGGTACCGGGATTCATCGAGGCCCGCCGTTCGATTCGCGCCTTTCAGCCGGTCGCCGTCGACCGGGCGACGGTGGATCGGCTGATCGAGTCCGCCTGTTACGCCCCGGCGCCGCACCACTCGCGACCGTGGCGCTTCGTCGTCGTCGATACCCCGGGGAGCAAGCATGCTCTCGCCGACGGCATGGGCGAGAAGTGGCGGCACGATCTCGAACGCGACGGCACCGACGTGGCGCGGGTGGACGAGCTCGTGGCTGCCTCACACGCGAAGCTCACCGCCGCGCCCGTTGCTGTCGTCGGCTGCCTCACATGGGACGGGCTCGACCGCTATCCCGACGAGCCCCGTCGCCGCGCGGAATGGGGCATGGCGCTGCTCTCGCTCGGCGCCGCGGTCGAGAACCTGATGCTGGCCTCGACCGACGCGGGCCTCGCGTCGTGCTGGGTCGCGGCGCCGATCTTCTGTCCCGAGGAAGCGCGCGACGCGCTCGCGCTGCCGAACGAGTGGCTCCCATACGCGCTGGTGCTCGTCGGTCATCCCGATCCGCACTACACGCCACGCGAGCGTCCGCCGATCCCGCTCGACGACCTGCGCACGTTCCGCTAACGCGTCCGACTATCGAACTGGCCCGCGAACACTCAAGTTCTTCTTGAGTAAACGCGGACCAGTTCCAAGGAGGTGCGTCAGCGGCGGGCGGCGGTGCGGGCGGCCTTGAACCATTCGAGGGTGCGGCCGATGCCGTCCTCGAGGTCGGTCCATGGCTTCCAACCGAGATGGATCGCGGCGCGACCGGGATCGAGCGCCGAACGGCGTAGCTCACCGGGGCGCGGCGGCGCGTAGCGCGCCGGGTCTTTGAAGCCGGTGAGGCGAGCAGTCACGTCGAAGAGCTGCTGCACGCTCGTCTCGACGCCGGTGCCGATGTTGACAACGAGGCCGCCACCCTTCTCGGCGCCGCGCACGAACGCGTCGACAACGTCGTCGACGTAGACGAAGTCGCGCGTCTGCTCGCCGTCGCCGTAGATGGTGGGCCGCTCCTTGTCGAGCAGCTTGCCGACAAAGATCGAGACGACCCCTGCCTCGCCGTGCGGGTCCTGACGTGGCCCGTAGACGTTGGCGAGCGCGAGCGCGGTGTATTCGAGACCGTGCACCTCGCGGTAATAGTGGAGGTAGTCGTTGACGGCCTTCTTCGCAACGCCGTACGGCGACACGGGACGTTGCGGGTGACCCTCGCGCACCGGGAGGTCCTCGGGGATCCCGTAGAGGGTGCCGCCGGAGGCCGCGAACACGATCTTGCGCGACCCCGCAGCGAGCGCGCCCTGAAAGACGTTGAGCGCGCCCAGAATGTTGACCTCGGCATCGAACGCAGGCCGGGCGACCGAGACCCGCACGTCGGCCTGCGCGGCGAGATGGAACACGACCTCGGGCTTGCGGTGCGCGATCAGATCGGTGATCGCGTCGGAACGAATATCGATGCGATGGAACGAGAACCGGCGGGTGCGTTGGGCACGGGCGTCGGCAAGATTGGCCAGCGAGCCGGTGGTGAGGTCGTCGACCACGTCCACCTCGCAACCCTCGGCGAGGAGACGATCCGTGAGGGTGGAGCCGATGAAACCCGCCCCTCCTGTCACCAACGCCCTCATCCGAGCAGTCTCGCCGCTCAGCCCTCCTGACGGCGAACCGTCACCACGCGCCGCGGGCCAGATGGATTCGAGCGCCCGACACCCTCGACCCCTCAGTCACGATCGCGGCCGCGCCGACGACGGTCTGGTCGGTCGCGATCGCGTCCGCTGCGAGCACGGCGTCGGAGCCGATCACGGCGTCGATCGCCTCGGCCTCGGTGTCGAGCCGAGCGCCGTCGAACAGCACCGACCGCAAGACCCGTGCACCGGTGTCGACCACACAACCCGCGCCCAGCACAGACCCCGCGACACGAGCGCCGGCTGCGATCGTCGAGCCGGGGCCGACCAGCACAGGCGCCTCGACCCTGGCGTCGGCATGGATGTTCGCGTCGCCCTGCACCCACAGGCCCGGCGAGCATTCGATCGCACCGGGCGCGGGTGGCATCCCGAGGCGACCCGCGAGCACGTCGGTGTGCGCCCGGAGATATGTGTCGGGCGTGCCGATGTCGAGCCAGTACGCGTCGCTGCGCATCGCGTACAGGCGTCCCGGCTCGGCAACCATGTGCGGGAACGTCTCACGCTCGATCGATACCTTGAGGTCGGGCGGAATACGGTCGAGCACCGAAGGCTCGAGCACGTACGTACCGGCGTTGATCCAATCCGACGGCGCCGCACCCGGCGGCGGCTTCTCCACGAACGCGCGGACCTCACCGTCATCGCCGGTCGAGACCACGCCGAACGCCGACGGGTCGGCAACCTGCGTCAGCGCGATCGTGGCGTCGGCCCCGCGCGCCGTGTGGAAGGCAACCATCGCCCCGAGGTCGAGTGACGTGAGCACGTCGCCGTTGCAGACGACGAGGCGTTCGTCGATGCCGTCGGCCGCGTAGCGGATGCCCCCCGCCGTGCCCAGCGGCTCGGACTCCACGCGGTAGCGGAGCTTGACGTCTTCGAACCGGTCATCGGGAAAGTGTTCCCTGAACGCATCGGGCAGGTACCCGAGCGAGAGCACGACTTCGTCGACGCCGTGACGTGCGAGCCAGGCGAGCTGGCGCTCGAGGAACGCCTGATTCGCGATCGGCAGGAGCGGCTTGGGCGTCGTGTAGGTGAGTGGGCGGAGGCGCGTACCCTCGCCGCCGACGAGGACGATGGCTTTCACGGAGTTGACGCCGGAGTTGACGCCGGAGTAGACGCCGGCGTTGTTGCGGGCGTCGTGCCGCCTGGTGTCGGCGCGCTCTGGGTCGGCGTCGTGTTCTGCGTGCCGCCGCTCTCGGGTACGTTCGCCGCGTCCGGCAGCTTGGCCTTCGACGGCGGGTCGCCGAGCTTCGTCACGCTCTGACCCTTGGGAAGGAACGCGAGCACGACCACGTCGTCGTTCTTGGGCGCGAAGCTCGCCAAGTTTCCACTCTGCTGCTTGCCGTTGACAGCCCAGCTCACGACGCCCGGCTGCGCCTTCTTGCCGCCGGTGCCGGGGCACGTGGCTCCGTTCTTCTTGCTCGCGGTGCCGTAGGTGAACGACGTCTCGCCGAGCTGCCACCCGCCGTACTTGAAATACTTCCCGACCGTCGCGTCGTTGCCGGCGGCGTGCACGTCGCCGTTGGGCTCGAAGTGGATCACGCCGTCGCCGTGGGTGTGGACCGGGGCGTACGCCGACGTGTTGGCACGCTGGGTCGTGAACTCCGCCGGCGCCGGCGCCCATTGGCCGCACACGCTCACGCCGATCGCTGCGTGCCAGTGGTCATTGGGCCCGCGGCCGGCCGGGAAGGCGGTCTGGGACCGGCTCACGACAATTGCGCCCACACCGAGCACGAGGACGACGGCGATGCCGAGTCCCCAACCGAGGGAGCCACCGCGTTTTCGGGGTCTGCGGGCCTTGGCCCGCAAGCGGGCGCGTGAGTACCGGGATCTCGCATTTGCCATGTCGCTGCAAGGTTACTTGCTCGTTCGGACCGTCCCGAGTCGGCCCTGCGAACGTCGGGCGATCGAACCAATCGCGTGCGCGCCCAGTGCCAGCAGGAGCCGTACGCCCAAGTAGACGTACATGGGAGCGAGCAGGAGGCGGCGGGCGCCGTGCCACCGCTTGGCCGCAAAACGAGCCATCGAGCGGTGATGCTCGACCAGCATGCGGTACGGATGCTGCGACGTGCTCAAGCCCAGCACGTGCGTCACCCGGCCCGCCGGCTCGTATGTCACACGCCAGCCCGCGGCGCGCAAGCGCAAACACAGATCGACATCCTCGAGATACATGAAGAACTGCTCGTCCCACCCGTGCACCTCGTCGACGGCGCGCCGCCGGAGCCAGATCGCCGAACCCGACAACCAGTCGACATCGCGGGTCCGCGCTGGATCGGCATCGAGCTGGCGGTAGCGGCGGGTGAACGGATTGGTGGCCCACACCAGCACCAACAGGCCGTGGCCGGCCGCGTCGACGAGGGACGGCTGCGAACGGGCCGACGGGTACACCGTGCCGTCGACGTTGCGGATCTGCGGGCCGGCGGCGCCGAGGTCGGGCTCGGCGTCAAAGCGCGCGAGGAGCGCACTCGCCGTGCCCGCCTCTATCTCGATGTCAGGGTTGCAGACGGCGATGACCGGTGCCCGCGTCGCGGCGATGCCGAGATTTGCCGCGGCCGAGTACCCGAGGTTGGCTCCGGCTCGAATGACGCGCGCCGCGGGAAGCGCGCGTCCGAGCGCTTCGATCGAGCCGTCACTGGACGCGTTGTCAACCACCACGACTTCGGGCGCAGCGTCGGGCGTGGCGCGGTCGGCGAGAATCGACCGGACCGCGCGCTCGAGCGCGCTGCCGGCGTTGAAGTTGACGATGACGGCCGCCCATCGGGGCGTGTCGGACACCACTAGTCGACGAAGCGGCACTTGACGAGCGTCCAGAGCGCGACGAAGCCGTCTCGCCACGTGATCTTCTTGCCCTCGTGAAACTCGCGGCCGGCGTACGAGATCGGCACCTCGTAGATGCGCACACCGCGCCGGAGCACTCTCGCGGTCACTTCGGGTTCGAAATCGAAGTGGTCGGCGCGCAGGTGCAGGCTCAGAATCAGCTCGCGGTCAAACAGCTTGTAGCACGTCTCCATGTCGGAGAGCGTCGTGTTGTAGAGCACATTGGTGACGAGCGAGAGAAAGCGGTTGCCGATCCAGTGCAGAAACAACATGTTGCGACGCTCACCGGTGAAACGCGAGCCGTAGACGACCTGCGCCTTTCCCTTGAGCACCGGCTGGAGCAGCAGCGGCCAGTCGTCGGGGTCGTACTCGAGATCGGCGTCCTGCACGAGCACCAGGTCGCCGGTCACGTGCTCGAGACCGGTACGGACGGCCGAACCTTTTCCCTGATTGCGGGGATGGAGCACCACGCGAACCGTGCTGTCCCGCAGTTGGTCGATCACCTCGCGCGTACCGTCGCTACTACCGTCGTCGACGACCACGATCTCGAGTTCGACGGGAAGTGTCACCGACCGCATGCGCCGAATGATCTCGCCCACCGTGTTGCGCTCATTGAACACCGGCACGATGACCGACAACTTCTTGTACGAAGCGGGAGCGAGGCTCATCCCCCCTCCTGCACGGTCTTGTACCAGTCGTGCGTGCGCAACAGGCCCTCACGGAGGTCGATCTCGGGTCGCCAGTCGAGGACGCGTGCAGCCAGCGAGATGTCGGGACGCCGCCGCACGGGATCATCGACGGGTAACGGCTCGAAGACGATCTCGGAGCTCGAGCCTGTGACCTCGAGCACGAGCTGCGCCAGCTCGATCACCGTGACTTCGTCGGGATTGCCAATATTGATCGGGCCGGCATGCTCGGAGTCCAGCAGCGCGAGGATGCCCCGCACCTGATCGTCGACGAAGCAGAACGACCGGCTCTGCGATCCCGCGCCGTAGACCGTCAGCGGCTTCCCTGCCGTCGCCTGCGCGAGAAAGTTGGACACGACGCGTCCGTCAGCGGGACGCAACCCCGGCCCGTAGGTATTGAAGATCCGCACGATCCCGGTGTCGACGCCGTGCACGCGTTGGTACGCCATGCTGAGCGCCTCGGCATAGCGCTTCCCCTCGTCGTAACAGCTCCGCGGCCCGATCGGGTTGACGTTGCCCCAATACGACTCCGGCTGTGGGTGAACATGCGGATCTCCGTACACCTCGCTCGTCGACGCGAGGAGAAACCGAGCGCCGGTGTCGCGCGCGAGCTGGAGCGCGCGCTCGGTGCCGGCAGAACCGACTCGGAGCGTCTCGATCGGACGATCGAGGTAGTCGCGGGGACTCGCCGCGCTGGCGAAATGCAGCACCGCGTCGAGCGGCCCGGTGACGGGCATGTCCTCACTGACGTCGCACTGCGCAATCGAGAACCGATCGTGGGTCCGGCAGTCGTCGAGACTCTCGAGTCGGCCGGTGACAAGGTTGTCGAGCGCGACCACATCCCAGTCGCGGCAGAGGAGCTCGCGGCAAAGATGTGAGCCGAGGAAGCCCGCTCCTCCGGTGACGACCGCGCGCGGCATCAGCGCCCCACACCCTGGTAGTTGAAACCGCGCCGGCGCATCGCCACGGGATCGAGCAGGTTACGAGCGTCAACGACCGCCTTCGCCGGCGTCATGAGCTCCCCCACCCGACCGAAGTCGAGCCAACGGAACTCGTCCCATTCGGTGAGGACGACCAAGACGTCGGCGCCGCGACACGCCTCGTACGGATCGACTGAGAGCTCGAGCCGGGGCAAGCGCTCGAGTACGCCGTCGTTGGCGACGGGGTCGTACGCCTGCACGGTCGCACCTTCGTCAAGCAGCCGATCCGCGATCGCGAGCGCGGGCGAATCGCGTAGGTCGTCGGTGTTGGCCTTGAACGTGAGTCCCCAGAGGGCAACGGTGTGGCCGGCCGGAGGCGCGCCGATCGCGGCGCGGACCTTCTCCACGATGCGTTCGTGCTGCTGCGCGTTCACTTCGATCACGCCCGCGAGGAGGCTGAAGTCATACCCGCTCACTTGCGCAGTGTTCAGCAGCGCCGCCGTGTCCTTTGGAAGGCACGACCCGCCGTAGCCCGGGCCGGGCCGCAAGAACTCGAAGCCGATGCGCGGGTCGTAGCCCATGCCGAGCGCGACCTCGCGGACGTCGGCGTTGACGCTCTCGCACAGGTTTGCGATCGCGTTGATGTACGAGATCTTCGTCGCGAGAAAGGCGTTCGAGGCGTACTTGATCATCTCGGCCGACGCGGGATCCGTCACCAGGATCGGCGCCTGGACGCTGCGATACAGCTCGGACACTTGCACCGCGACCGCGGCGTCGTTGCAGCCGATCACCACTCGGCTGGGCTGGAGGAAGTCGTGGACGGCTGTGCCCTCCCGCAAGAACTCCGGGTTCGACGCGACACCCACGCCGGCCACGAGTGCCATCTCCGCGAGGATGCGCTCGACCAACCGCGTCGATCCCACCGGCATCGTCGACTTGTTGACGACAACCACGCCGGACTCGAGGACCGGGCCGATCTCCCGCACCACCTGCTCGACGAAGCTCAGGTCGGTCGCACCGTCAGTGCCCTGCGGCGTGGGCACGCAGAGAAAGACGAACTCCGCATCCCGCGCTGCCTCGGCTGCGCCGACAACGAACCGGAGCCTGCCGTTCTCGAGCCCTTCGACGACGAGCGCCGGTAGCCGCTCTTCCAGGATGGGTACCTCACCCTTCGCCAGCGCGCGGACCTTGTCGCCGTCGACGTCCGCGCACACCACCTGGTGACCGAGGTGGGCGAAGCACGCTGCCGTCGTGAGACCGACGTACCCGGCGCCGACCACAGCGAGACGGGCCGTGCTCACCGGTCGATCTCCAGGTATTCGGCGAGCGCATCGGGCCACGGCCGCAGGCGCGGCATGCCGGCGAGCCGCACGGCGAGGTCGTCGAGCACGCTGTACGCGGGGCGGGCCGCGGGCCGGACGAGGTCTGCACTCGACATCGGCTTCACACCCGAGGGGTCGAGACCGCGGAGCTCGAGCGCGGCACAGGCGAGCTCGTAGCGCGACGCGTCGCCCTGATTGACGACGTGATAGAGACCGGCGCGCCGATCGATCGCGAGCCGCGCCAGCATCGTCGCGAGGTCGGGTGCGTACGTGGGTTTGCTGCGCTGATCGTCGATGACGCCGTGGAGCTCACCGCGCGCGAACGTGTCGAGCACCCACGACACGATGTCTTGGCCGCGCCGGCCGAAGATCCAGGAGCTGCGGACGATCGTCCACGACTGGGCATGCGAAGCGACCTCGATCTCGCCGCCGAGCTTCGAGCGGCCGTAGACCGACAGGGGCGCAGTGTCGTCCCATTCGTGGTACGGGCGCTCGCCGTGACCGTCGAACACGTAGTCGGTTGACACGTGCACCAGGTGCGCGCCGGTACGCGCGGCAGCGATCGAGAGCGTGCGGACGCCTGCCGCGTTGACGGCGTAGGCGCGCTCCGGGTCGCGCTCGCAGGCGTCGACATCAGTGACCGCGGCGCAGTTGACGATCGCTTCGGGCGCGAACTCGCCGACCACCTGCTGCACCCGGTCAGGGTCGGCAAGATCGAACGACGCGTGATCCGCGGCGAGCACCTCATGGTCGCCCTCGACAGCTCTGGCGACGAACCCGCCGACTTGCCCGCCGGCGCCGGTAACCAAGATGCGCATCGTCGTCGGCCTCAGACCGCTCGCTCGGGTGCGGCTGACGCGCTCGCCCATTGTGTTTCGGCGACGGCGGCCTTCTCGCGCAGTGGTTCCCACCAATCGCGGTGCGTGGCGTACCACTCGACGGTGCCGCGCACGCCGTCGGCGAACTCCACCTCGGGTTTCCATCCCAGCGCGGTCTGGATC
>DASVIY010000011.1:0-7575 GCA_036386195.1 Acidimicrobiia bacterium
GAGGCAGCAGCAAGACGATCAAAACCCCGAACGGCAATGTCACCGTCGACAGCAACGGCGGCAAGATCCAGATCAAGGACAAGAACGGCTCGGTGAGCGTCGGTGGCGGCAGCGTTCCCGAGGACTTCCCGAAGTCGGACGTGCCGCTTCCGAGCATCAGCAGCAAGGACATCGTCACGGCGGGCTCGAGCACCATCGGCGGCAAGAAGACATGGTCGATCATCTACAAGTCCGGCGGCAGCAGCGCCGCGAAGGACTACATCAACAAGCTGAAGGACGCCGGGTACAGCGAAGGCGACTCGACCTCGACCGGCGGCTACTCCAGTAGCAGCTTGTCCAAGGGCAAGTACACCGTGAGCGTGATCGGCGCCAGCGCGAGCAGTGGCAACACACTCACTGTCGCCGTGCGCCCGAGCGAAACCTCGGACACGACCACGAGTGACACGAGCGCGAGCGACACGAGCAACTCGGGCTTGTAAGGCACAACACGGTCGGGCTCAGTACCCGACTTCCCAGAGACAGAGTCCGTGGGGCGGCGCCAACTGACCGGCCGCCCCACGGTCGCGTCCGCGCACGATCCCCATGATGTCGCCGGGTCGGAGCTTCCCCACACCGACGTCGACGAGCGTGCCCACGATGGAGCGCACCATCTGCCAGCAGAAGGCGCTCGCGGTGATCTCGTAGCGCAGCACGTCGTCGGGAAGCTCCACCCACCTCGACTGCATGACCCGTCGCACCGTCGTCTTGCCTTCCGGACGCTGCCGGCAGAACGCGGCGAAATCGTGCTCCCCGACGAACGGATCGGCGCCCATACGCAGCGCCGCAAGGTCGAGCGTCTGCGGCACCCACCAGGCGTACCGGGCGAGGAACGGGTCGGGCACCGGGCGGTTCACAATCGTGTAGCGGTACGAACGCCACTTCGCGCTGTGCCGCGCGTCGAACCGCGGATCGACCAACTCGGCGGAGCGCACCACGATCTCCGGGCCGAGCATGCTGTTGAGCGACCCTTGCAACCGCCATGGGTCGAGGCCGGGATCAGCGTCGAAGTTGAGCACCTGGCCCCACGCGTGCACGCCGGCGTCGGTGCGGCCCGCAAAGGTGAGATCGACGGGATGACGCAGCACCCGCTCCATGGCCTTCACCAGCACGGCCTGGACGGTGCGCATGTTGGGTGTCGCGGCGGAGCCGCGAAAGCCGGTGCCGTCGTAGGCGAGCACGAGCTTGCAACGAGCCGGTCCGGCGTCGACGTCGAAGAGGCTCACGCGACCCGCCCGGGACGCGTCAGACCAGCTCGATGCGCGCCATCGGCGCGTTGTCGCCGGGTCGCGGCCCGAGCTTCAGGATGCGTAGGTACCCGCCGTTGCGCTCGGCGTAACGCGGCGCGATCTCGCTGAAGAGCTTGTGTGCGACGGCCTGGTCGTGGAGGCGGGCCACCACCTGGCGCTGCTGGTGCACGCCGCCCTTCTTGGCCTTGGTGATGAGCCGCTCCGCATAGGGGCGCAGGGCCTTGGCCTTGTGCTCGGTCGTCGTGATCGCCTCGGCTTCGAACAGGTGCGCGGCCAGGTTGGCGATCATGAGCTTGTGGTGTGCGGGCCCCGATCCGAGCCGGGCACCCTTCAGGGGCCTGGGCATGACCGGCTACTCCTTCACCCTGAGGGCGAGACCGCGCTCGTCGAGCTTCTGGAGCACTTCTTCGAGCGACTTCGAACCGAAGTTGGTGATTGCGAGCAGGTCGTCTTCCGACTTCTGCACCAACTGGCCGATTGTGTCGACGCGGGCGCGCTTCAGGCAGTTGCGTGGGCGCTCCGACAGGTCGAGCTCTTCGATCGCCAGCTCGAGGTCGGGCGATGTCGACGTCGCCGGCGACATCTCGCCCAGCTCCAGGCCCTTCGGCTCGGCCGACAGCTCGGCGACCAGCGCGACGAGGTTGCGCAGCGTGTCGCCGGCCGACGCGAGCGCGTCGCGCGGCGAGATCGACCCGTCGGTCTCGACCTCGAGCGTGAGCTTGTCGTAGTTGGTGGCCTGCTCGACACGTGTCGGCTCGACGTTGAACGACACGCGGCGCACCGGCGAGAAGATCGCGTCGACCGGGATCACGCCGATCGTCGAGGTGCGCTTGTTGCGCTCGGCCGACAAGTAGCCGCGGCCCTGCTCGACCGTGAGGTCGATCGCGACGCGGCCCTTGGCGTTGACCGTTGCGAGGTGCAGCTCGGGGTTGAGGACCTCGACATCAGACGTGGTCTGGATGTCGCCCGCGGTGACGTCACCCGGTCCGCGCTTGTCGAGCCGCAACGTGACCGGCTCTTCGGACTCGCACCGCAGCACGAGATCCTTGAGGTTGAGGATGATGTCGGTGACGTCTTCCTTCACGCCGGGAATCACGTCGAACTCGTGCAGCGCGTCGTCGAAGCGCACCTGCGAGACGGCCGCGCCCGGGATCGAAGACAGCAACGTGCGCCGGAGGCTGTTGCCGAGCGTGTGACCGAAGCCGGGCTCGAGCGGCGACACGCTGAAGCTCTGCGTGTGGCCTTCGGGCTCGTTGGCCTCGACTTCGGGTCGTTGGATGATCAGCATGCTGGTCTCGCTTCTTGTGATCGGGCCGGGATCGGCGTGGCCGCCCCTGCGGGAGTTACTTCGAGTAGAGCTCGACGATGAGCTGCTCCCGGACGGGAACGTCGATCTGCTCCCGGACCGGTAGCTCGCGAACCGTCACTTTGAAATCGCTCGGGCTCGCGTCGAGCCATGCGGGAATGGCCCGATCGAGCGTGTCGAGGTTGTGGCGCATCACGATCATCGACCGCGCTTTGGGTGCGACCTCGACCACGTCGCCTTTGCGGAGCTGGTACGACGGAATCGTCACGCGCTTGCCGTTGACGTTGATGTGTCCGTGACGCACGAACTGACGAGCCTGGTTGCGGCTCGATGCGAAGTTGGCGCGGCACACCACGTTGTCGAGCCGTTGCTCGAGCATGCGCAGCAGGTTTTCGCCGGTGATGCCCTTCTCGCTCGCGGCCTTGCCGTAGAGATTGCGGAACTGCTTTTCGAGCAGGCCGTAGATGCGGCGGGCCTTCTGCTTCTCGCGCAGCTGCAGCAAGTACTCGCTCTCACGGATGCGACCGCGGCCGTGCTGGCCCGGCGGGTACGGCTTGCGCTCGACCGGGCACTTCATCGTCTCGCACTTGGGACCCTTGAGGAACAGCTTCATCCGCTCGCGGCGGCACAGCCGGCACACGGGACCGACGAGGGCGCGTGCCATCAGACCCTCCGCCGCTTGGGTGGGCGGCAGCCGTTGTGTGGGATCGGCGTGACGTCTTTGATCCCCACGACCTCGATACCTGCGTTCTGGATCGACCGGATCGCAGTCTCACGACCCGACCCCGGACCCTTGACGACGACGTCGACCTTGCGCACGCCGTGCTCCATCGCCCGCCGCGCCGCCGTCTCGGCTGCGAGCTGCGCCGCGAACGGGGTCGACTTGCGCGAACCCTTGAAGCCGACGTTGCCCGACGAAGCCCATGCGAGGACGTTGCCCTGCTGGTCGGCGATCGTGACGATCGTGTTGTTGAACGACGACTTGATGTGCGCGACGCCGTACGCAATGTTCTTGCGCTCACGTCGCTTCGGCCGTCGGCCCCCCGCAGCAGGCTTAGCCACGACACGGGCTCACTGAGAAAGTGCGCTGCACAGTCGTCCTCATCACTTCTTGACGCGCTTCTTGCCGGCAACGGTCTTCTTCGGGCCCTTGCGGGTGCGGGCGTTGGTGCGGGTGCGCTGTCCCCGAACGGGCAGGCCGCGACGGTGGCGCAGGCCTTGATAGCTGCCGATCTCGATCTTGCGTTTGATGTCGCCGGCAACCTCGCGTCGTAGGTCACCCTCGACCTTGACGTTCGCGTCGATGAACTGGCGGAGCTTCGCGACCTCTTCGTCGGTGAGGTCACGCACCCGCGTGTCGGCGGAGATACCGCTCGCCTCACACACCGTGCGCGCAGTCGTGCGACCGACACCGAAGATGTAGGTGAGGGAGACCTCCAACCGCTTCTCCCTGGGGATGTCGACTCCGGCGATACGTGCCAACGTGCTGCTCCTCTAGCCCTGACGCTGCTTGTGACGCGGGTTGGTGCAGATGACGCGCACCGACCCGTGCCGACGGATCACCTTGCACTTCTCACAGATCTTCTTGACCGAAGGACGAACCTTCATCGCTGTCGCTCCTGCGCGCGCACTCCGATGTGACGCGTCATTACTTACTTGTAGCGGTACGTGATGCGGCCCCGGCTGAGGTCGTAGGGGGTGAGCTCCACCTGCACCCGGTCACCGGGAAGGATGCGGATGTAGTGCATGCGCATCTTGCCGGAGATGTGCGCCAGCACCTTGTGCCCGTTCTCGAGCTCGACACGGAACATGGCGTTGGGCAACGGCTCGACAACGGTGCCTTCGACCAGGATCGTGTCGTCTTTGGGTTTTGCCAGCGTTTCCACCACCTGCAAATTTGCGCATGCCGAACGTACAAAATTCGAGCGGAACCAGTCGGCGCGAAACAACCCGCCGGGAGCTACCAGAGCCGACTGACTAGGCTACACGCCGCACGTTTCCAACGGAAATTCGCCTCTCGCGGGTGCGCTGCGGTCCGGTTCCCGGCACCACCGCCAGCCCGCTCCCTCGGCTCGTGGCTCGCGCGAAAGACCATTGCCAGTCCCGTCAGATGAAGCTGGACATAGGGTCCGAATGCGTCTGAGGTTGAGCTTGCCTGCTGTGCCTGCGGGCTGCCGGCGTGGTCCCGAGTGCCCGAGTGCCCGGCTGCCTGGCTATGAAAATTGCGGCTTGAGGCCGTCGACCTTCATCTCGTGGTACTCGTTGTTGCTCCACGGTCCGACCGCAGCTTCGACAACCTCGCGCACCGCCTCCACCGACTCGCCTTCCCATACGCAGATACCGAGTGTGTGATCGGGAGTCGCCGCGTGGATCGGCAACGCAACATGCGCAGGAAGCCCCGCCTCGAGCGCCTTCTCCTCAGCGGCCTCGAAACCCTTCGGATCATGAATCCGATGAATAACCGTCACGAACATGCACGTCTCCCGTCGATCGTCACTTCCAGATGAGCATTTCAGCCGATCATGCCCCGACAAGTCCGGCACGTCCACCGAGCGGTCTTCCGCGCGCGAGGCGAGCCGAGGGAGCGGCACGGCGTGGCGCCGTTCGGCGGACCGTATGCCCGCCCAGAGGAGACCCGGCCCGAAGGGCCTCGTCCTGCCGAAGGCGGGACGAGCAGGGGCTCCAAAGGAAAGCGGGCATGGTCCGGCGAGCGGTGTCGGCGACGAGCCGCAGCGCACCCGCGAGCGGAGCTACCAGGGGAGGGTGAGCACCTCTGGCCCGTGGTCAGTCACGGCGATCGTGTGCTCGAAGTGAGCCGAGCGGCGCTTGTCCTTGGTCACCACGGTCCATCCATCATCGAGCAGCAGCGTCTCGGGGCCACCCGCGTTGATCATCGGCTCGATCGCCAGCACGTGACCCACCTTCAGCTTCATCCCGCGTCCCGCCGGCCCGTAGTTGGGCACCTGCGGCTCCTCGTGCATCGCGGTGCCGATCCCGTGACCGACGTACTCACGCACGACCGAGAACCCGGCGGCCTCCGCTACACCCTCGACCGCAGCGCCGACATCACCGAGCCGGTGATCCTCGACCACCTCCTCGATCGCGGCCTCGAGCGACGCCCGCGTGACCTCGAGCAGCTGCTTCGATTCGTCGTCGATGTCGCCGATCGGGATCGTGATCGCGGCATCGCCGTGCCAACCCTCGATGATGGCGCCGCAATCGATGGAGAGGATGTCGCCCTCTTCGAGCACGACGGTGTCGCTCGGGATGCCGTGCACGATCACGTCGTTGGGCGACGTGCACACGACGGCCGGGAACCCGTGGTAGTTGAGGAAGTTGGAACGGGCGCCACGGCGTTCGAGCACCTCACGCGCGACGGCGTCGACGCCGAGCGTCGTCGCGCCTGGCTTCGACGCTCGGGTGCAGACCTCATGCATCTCCGCGACGACCTTGCCGGCGCGCCGCATGAGCGCGATCTGTTCCTTGCTCTTGCGGGTGATCATCGCGTCGGAACGCCTATGACGCGCACGGCTCGCAGTGCGCGTCGACAACGGCGAGGAGCCGCTCGAAGACTTCGTCGCTGTCGCCCATGCCGTCGACGGAGACGAGCTTCCTCTTCTTGCGGTAGAAGCCGATGAGTGGGACCGTTTCCTCGTCGTAGAGCTCGAAGCGACGCAGGATCGCGGCCTCGGTGTCGTCGTCGCGCTGCACGACTCTGCCGCCGCAGGCGTCGCAGATCCACGGTTGCTCGGGCGGCATGCTGACGTGGTACGTGCGTCCGCAGTTTTCGCACACACGCCGGCCGGCAATCCGGTCGAGCACGATCTCGGTCGAGACCTCGAGGACGATGACTACGTCGAGCGGATGCGACGCCAGGACGCGATCGAGCTCGATTGCCTGGGGCAACGTGCGCGGAAACCCGTCGAGCACGAAACCTCGTTCGAGTGGGCCGCCCTCGCCGAAGCGCTCCTCCACGACCCCGATCACGATGTCGTCGGGAACGAGCTCGCCGGTGTCCATGTACCGCTGGGCTTCGAGCCCGAACGCCGTGCCCGCCTTGGCCGCGTCCCGAAACAGCTCGCCCGTGGAAACGAGCTCCACGTCGAAGTGGCGGCCCAGGCGTTCGGCCTGGGTTCCCTTCCCGGCGCCTTGCTTGCCGAGCAGCACGAGTCTGGGTCCGCGGCTCATCGGCTCAGGTCAGGAAGCCCTCGTAGTTGCGCATCATCAGTTGGCTGTCGATCTGCTTCATCGTCTCCAAAGCAACGCCAACCGTGATCAGCAACGCGGTGCCGCCGAACGGGAACTGTTTGATGTCCCAGAGGGCGAACACCAGGAGCGGTACGAGCGCGATCGTCGCGAGGAACAGCGATCCCGGCAACGTGATGCGGTTGAGCACCTTCGCGAGGTAACGCTCGGTCGGCGGCCCGGGCCGGATGCCGGGAATGAAACCGCCCTGCTTGCGGATGATGTCGGCCTGTTGCGCCGGGTTGAACGCGATCGCCGTGTAGAAGTACGCGAAGAAGATGATGAGAATCGTGTACGAGGCGATGTAGAACCAGCCCTGGTTGTTGACGATGTTGTCGTTGATGAAGTTCTTGACCTCGTTCCACGGCAACGTCGTCGCGAGCAGGCCGAAGAACGACAGGATCGAGCTCGCGAAGATGACCGGGATCACACCCGATTGGTTGACCTTCAGTGGGATATAGGTGCTCTGGCCGCCGTACATGCGGCGGCCGACGACCCGTTTCGCGAATTGGACTGGGATGCGTCTCTGCCCCGACTCGACGAACACGATCCCGACGATCATGCCGATGCCGATGAGGATGATGGTGAAGAACTGGAACTTGCTGCCCTCGCTCCAGATCGCCGCGCCCTGCGCCGGAAGACGCGACACCACCGACGCGAAGATGAGGATCGACATGCCGTTGCCGATGCCGCGCTGGGTGATCAGCTCACCGAGCCACATCACGAGGGCGGTTCCCG
>DASVIY010000012.1:0-6971 GCA_036386195.1 Acidimicrobiia bacterium
CCGCGTGGTCGACCACCGGCGTTGCCCACGCGTGCGACCCCGTGACCCGGGAGGGCTGCAATGACCCGCCGCCCGCGACGGCCGCGCCGGCCCCCGCGGCGCCGGAAACGCCCCCCGCACCGGCGACTCCGCAGCAGCCGAACACACCATCGGGCGGCGGCGAGCCCTTCGTCCCGCCGGGCGCGCAAGGCTCGATCACACCGTCGACCCAGGCGACGCCACCCTCGAGCGTTGCGACGCCGGCACCCGTCCCCGCGACAAACGACGCCTCGTCCACATCCGACAGCGGTGGAGGAGGGGTTCCGTGGAAGTGGGGTCTGGCCATCCCCGTGTTGGCGGCAGCCGGCGTGGGCGTCGCGGCTGCGACGCGCAAGAAGCCGCCGATGGACCCGCTGGTGGAATACAACCAGGCGTGCAGCGAGATGTGTTGGTTGAAGCAGCAAGAGGCCCAAGCCGACGCCGAGTCGGCCGCGGCGCAAACCGCGTTGAACCAGATCGAGGAGGCGTGGCACAAGGCGCGTGATTACCTGTTCAACCATTTTCGCGAGGACTACATCTTCCAGAAGAAATGGCGGGCCTTCGGCACCTTGGGCAACATGATCCTCGGCGGTCCGCTCATGTGGGCCGGTTCCGTGGGCTTTTACGCGACCACGAGCCCCGAGACCCACCGGTTCCTCTTGGGGACGCCCGCGGACTGGAGCGACGACGTCAACCGGGAGCTCCTGACGGCGCAGGGAGAGATCGACCGGATCCACAACCAGAACAGCGAGCCGTTTCGACAGCAACTCGCTGACGCCACACAGCGCTCCGACGACGCCATGAACGCGCGCCACGCGCAAGAGACGAAGCTCGTCACCTTGAAGGCCCAAAATCCGGAAACCACGTTCCCAGAATGCGAGTGTGGATGATGAACCCACACGTCGTGCAGGCATGGATCGAAGGTCTCGGGCTCGCGGTGAAGCCGGGAGCCGGCACGTCGGGCACCGAGTTGTGGGTTACGCCTGCCGATACCGACGGACCGAGTCTCGTCGTGCGTCAGCGCGACGCCGGCATGTGGGAAGTCGTCAACGAGCGCGTCATTTCCGCGTCGACCGCGGGTTCGGCGTGGCAAGCACCTTGGGATACGGGGTCGCCGACGGCCGTGGTCGACAACATCGCGCGGCAGGTCGCATGCGGGTTCCTGCTGGTCGAGTCCGCTACCCGCGACGAAAGCGGCAATCTCACGGTTCGGTTCCGCGCGCCCGTGTACGAGGAGGGGCTCACCCGTCAGGCGTTCGTGCTCACCGCTTCTTCAGTGCTCAAGGCCGCGCGCGCGTTCGATCTCGTCATCGCGCAGCGCGCCGAGGAGCTGAAGGCGTTGCAGGACTTCGACGCCCAGGCCGAACAGCGGGCGAAGGAGCAACAGGAGTTGATCGATCAGATGTCGCCCGCACCGGCGGCCCAACCGACGGCGCCGATGGCGGCGGTCCCTCCGACCCCATCAGCGGCCGCGTCGGTTGCCGCGTCGGTTGCCGCGCCGGCCACATCGGCGCCCGCAGCCGCGTGGGCGCCGACACACGAGATGAAACGGCGCGCCCAGGCCTGGGCGCAACCCGACCCCAACGCTGCCGTCGCCGGCACCGTCGAGAAACGCGTCCCCGTGCAGATCCTCGAACGCCGGGGCGACTGGGCCCACATCAAGTGCTCGAACGGCTGGTCCGCCTGGATCGACGCCCGCGGCCTCAAACCACACTGACGCCGGCCGCAACCCCAGCGTTTGTTCAAAAGTGGCCCCTAGAGGTACCCCGATTGCACAAACGCCGGGCTGTGTGGAAGCGACGCCTTCGTGAGCTGCACCGACATGCCGGCGAGCGTGTCACACCCGCGGGCTACCTTCAGCACGTGCCCTCGCCAGCCGAAATCGCGTATCGAGAGACGATGCGATCGCTCGACGGTCAGGTCCAGGATCTGTCGAGCATCCGCGAGCACTTAGGCATCGTCATATCCGCGGCCGGAATCGCCGCGGCGTTCCTTGGAGGACAAGCGGAGGGTCGGGGTCCGGGCTTCTGGGTCGCCGTCGCAGCGTTTGCGCTGATCGCATTTCTCGCGGTCCTCGTGTACCGACCCGTTGCCTTCCCGTCGGATTTCGACGGTTACAAGCTCGTCGCCGAATATGTTGATCCAACGCCGCGCGCTGAGCCGGATTTCGTCATGCGCGAGCTCGCCGTTCACGCTGCCGACAACCACCGCGCGAACCGCCAGACGCTCGACCGCCTGTGGCAGCTGCAGTCTCTGGCCTTTCTCTTCTTCGGGGCTGAAGTGGTGGCCCTGTTGGCTAACATCGCCTTGGAGGCGAAGTGATGGCAGACAAGAAACCCGGTGGACAGCCGACCACGACGCCGAGACCGTCGACGAGCACGCCGAATCCGTCGAACTTCGAAAAGAGGGGCGGCTGGCCATTCGGCGGGGGTGGCCAAACTCGCCGGCCCTCGCCCAACGGCGAGCGGCGCGACCGGTAGGCGGTTCCCTCGCGCGGAGATCGTCGTTGAGGAACGCATCTCAGCGAGGCCGGTCGCCCTCGAGCCCCCTGTGCGCCGGCCGAATCCGGATCGAGTGCTCTGCGACGCGCTGCTGACTCGAGCTCGATGAAGTTCACGGCGAACGCCACGGGGTGCCTCGAAGGCACCTCGGATACACGAGCAAGGTCGTCCAGAACCCGGTCGCGGTGATCCCGTTCTTCGTAGCCGCCGAGGTGACACCAGAGGCCCGCGCCGAGGTCGAAGCCAGCCCTGACAAGCATTTCAGCGTGATCACGTTGCCGGCAATCGTGGATCGACAAGGCGGCCAGACTCACTCGTACACCGGCCGGCTGCTGTACGGCGCGCTCTATGCGTCGTGGCTTCGTGAGCGCCTTCGGGTCGCCGTTCCGCCGCCGGCACGCGCAACGCAGCGGGCGTGGGACGGCCCTCCGAGCGATTCGCCAATTTGATTCGCACGTGTCCCGGCCTCGCGATTAGTTCGCTCGGGACGGAAACGGCTCTGAACTGCGCAAACAACTGGAGGCGGCGGCGGGAATCGAACCCGCGTCCAGGGTTTTGCAGACCCTTGCCTGAGCCACTCGGCTACGCCGCCGTGAGCACGGAAGGTTATCGGCCGCGCTCAGGCCGACCCCATGACGTGCCGACAACAGATCTGTGATGAGTTCTTCGCGGGTTGATCCCGCAACATCCGACGCCGTGCCCGGCGTCGTGGTCGACCTGCAGAGAGTGCGGCGCAGCTTCGGCGCAGTCGTGGCCGTATCCGACCTCACGCTCCAAGTGCCGGCCGGCACCGTGACAGTCCTGCTCGGTCCGAACGGCGCGGGCAAGACCACGGTCGTACGACTCATCACCGGCGCGCTGCCGCCCGACGCAGGCGTCATCCGCGTGCTCGGCCTGGACCCCGACGGCGACGGCACCGAAGTGCGCGGCCGCTGCGGTGTGGTGCCGGCCCGCCCTGCCCTGTACGACCGCTTGTCCGGTTACGACAACCTCAGGTATGCGGCGGAGCTGTTCGACGTCGATCCGGTCGAGATGGACGCGCGCATCCAGGAGTCCGCCACGCGCTTCGGCATTGTTGAGGCGCTGGAACTTCGCGTCGGCGGTTACTCCACCGGCATGCGCGCTCGTCTCGCGCTCGCACGCGCAGTGCTGCATAACCCGGATCTCCTGCTTCTCGACGAGCCCACCGCCGGTCTCGATCCTGAATCGGCGCGCACGGTCCTGCAGCTGATCGACCAGATGGCCGAGCAGGGCAAGACGGTGCTGATGTGCACGCACCTTCTGCTCGAAGCCGAAGGGCTCGCCGACCAGGTCGTCGTGATGGACCACGGCCGCGCGCTCGTCGCCGGCTCACCCAAGGAGCTGACCCGCACGTACTGGCCGACCACCCGGGTGCACCTCGACGCCGAGGACCGCTCGATGCTCGACATCGCCGAGGGCCTGTCGTACGTCACTGCCTACGAGCGCAACGGCGATGCGGCCGTCGTCGACCTCCAGCGCGACGACCAGGTACCCGACCTCGTGAACGCGCTCGTCGCGGCAGGGGCGCGCCTCACGCGCGTCGAGCTGCGCCGTCCATCGCTCGAAGAGCTCTACTTCACCATTCGGGGACGCGGCGCATGACCACGACGCCTGCCGCGCGCACGGGAAGGAAGCCCAATCGTGCCTGGGTGATCGCGCGCACCGACCTGCGTCAACTCCGCAAGAGTCGCGACTTCTGGATTCCGCTCGCGGTCGTGGCGGTCCTGTTCTTCGTCGTCATTCCCGCGCTGCTCCTCCTTGTCGTCGTGGGCCTCAACGACGTTCAGGTCATCCACAAGCTCAGCGGTGTGATCGGGACACTGCCGAAGGCGATACGTCAGCACGTGAAAGGGAACCGGCCCGAGGTGGAAACCGCGTACGCGCTCTCGGTCTATCTCTTCGCGCCGCTGGCGATCATCGTCCCGCTGACGATCTCCTCCGCTGTGGGCTCGCACACCATCATCGGTGAGCGTGAGCGCGGCAGCGGCGAGTTCCTCTCGCACTCCCCCGCGACCGAGAGCGAGATCTACACCGGCAAGCTCATGGCGAGCCTCATTCCCGGTTACGTGACCGCGCTCCTCGGCTTCGGTCTCTACTCGCTCGTTGTCAACCTCATTGTCGGCCCGAAAGTGGGCGGCTGGTTCTTCCCGACTGCCAGCTGGTGGCTGCTCGTGCTCTGGGTCTTGCCACCGTTCATCGCGCTCGCGGTATGCCTCATCCTCGCGATCTCGGCCCGGGTGTCGAGCGCGGCTGCCGCGCAGCAGGCTTCGGCGCTCGTCACGCTCCCACTCATGCTGATCGCGTTCAGCGTCGCGAGCGGGTCGATGTACAAGGCGGGATACATCGGCGTCGTGATCGGCACACTCGCATGGCTCGGCGCCCTCACGGCTCTCTGGCGTGGGGCACACTCCGTCACGCGCGAGCGACTGCTCGGCATCGGAGGAGGCTGAACCGCACGCGGGTGCGAGACTGCACCGGTGCACGACCGGCCCGGCGGCGAGCTGACCCGTCCGCTCACCAACCCCAACTTCTACGCCCACGATCCGTTCCCGCTGTACGCGCGCTTGCGCGAGCACGCGCCCGTGGCGTGGAACGACGAAGTCGGGTTCTGGGCCGTCAGCACGCACGCCGACGTCATGCGGATCTCGCGCGACCCCGAAACCTTCTGCTCGAGCCGGGGCATCCTGCTCATGGACATCGGCCGCGACCTCCCCGAGATCCCGGGTGCGCTGCTCTACGTCGATCCGCCGGTGCACGGCCGGTACCGCAAGCTCGTCAACCCCGGATTCGGCCCCGCACGCGTGCGGGCGCTCGAAGCCGACATTCGCACGCGCGCCCGTGGGCTGCTCGACACGGTCACGACAGGAGCACCGTTCGACGTAGTGGAACAGCTCACCGTCCCGTTCCCCATGCTGGTGATCGCCGACCTGCTCGGCATCCCCGGCGACGACGTGGCTCGTTACCAGACATGGTCGGACGCGGCGATCGCCGCGGCAACGGACATGACTGCCGACACGACGGTGGAGTTGACCGAGATGGCGGAGTTCTTTCTCGCGGTAGCCGACGCCCGTCGCCGCGACCCGCGCGACGACCTCGTGTCGATGCTCGTGCACGACCCGGTTGACGGTGAACGGCTCAACGACGGCGAGCTGCTGATGTTCCTCGGCCAGTTGCTCGTCGCCGGCAACGACACGACACGCAATCTCCTCTCCGGTGGTCTCGCTGCGCTTGCGGTGCACACCGATCAATGGGACCGCATGCGTGCCGACCGAGCGCTGATCCCGACGGCCGTCGAGGAGCTGTTGCGCTGGACGACGCCGGTGATCAGCTTCATGCGCACGGCAACGCGTGACGTGCAGCTCGGCGAGCACGTGGTGCACGAAGGCGAGCCGGTCTTGTTGCTGTACGCCTCCGCCAACCGCGACGAGGCTGTGTTCGGTCCGAACGCCGAGCGGCTCGACGTCGGGCGGACGCCCAACCCGCACGTCGCGTTCGGTTACGGGCCGCATTTCTGTCTCGGCGCGGCCCTCGCGCGACTCGAAGCCCGGGTGTTCCTCGAGGAGCTGCTCGACCGCTTCACCACCCTCGAGAGCGCCGGTGAGATCGAGTGGTTGGCCTCGGGCGTGATCCACGGAGTCGTGCGGGCGCCGCTCGTCCTTGGGGAAAAGCGGTGAGCCGATACGTCGACCCGACCGAACAGCTCGTGACCGAGATCGTGGTCCGCGAGATGAAGCGCTCGGTCGAGTTCTACCGTTCCTTGGGCTTCGAGCTTCTCCGGGACGACGGCGACTTCATCGAGCTGACTTGGGAAGGTCATCGCCTCTTCCTCGTCGAGCTCTCAACCTTTGACGAGATCGAACACGTGGCGCCGGCACCGGTAGACCAGCCTCCGTCTGCCAACGTCCGGGTGATGGTCCCGAACGTCGAGCACTGCTGGAGCGTCGCAAACGAGATCGGGGCACGGATCATCGTCCCCATCGCGGATCGCGAGTACGGGCTGCGCGATTTCACGATCGCGGACCCGGACGGCTTCGGCGTCCGCTTCGCAACGCTGTTACCGCCGCTCTAGCTCCCTGCGAAACCACAGTCGGTGGGAGAAAGAACGGCAACATTGAACCTCGATCCGCCGCTTCTTGGTCTCTTGAGCGGCAGGTTCAGCGTCCCGGCGCGTGGGGTTGCACTTCCTCCGCCACCAACCGCAGGTGATCGAGGTCGGCGAGATCGAGCACTTGGAGATAGAACCGGTCGGCCCCGTGATCCGCGAAGCGACCCAGCTTCTCCAGCACCTCGGCCGGCGAGCCGGCCAGGCCGTTTTCGCGCAGCTCGTCGACCTCATGTCCGATGGCCGCGGCCCGCCGGGCCACCTCCTCTTCGGTGCGGCCGCAGCACAGCACCAGGCCGGCCGAGTACGTGAGCGTCGCCGGATCGCGG
>DASVIY010000013.1:0-6231 GCA_036386195.1 Acidimicrobiia bacterium
GGCATTCACGGCTACGCCAACGGCATCTCCACCATCGAAGGGGGCATGCACGTCGAGGGCTTCAAGACCGCGCTCACCAGTGTGGTCAACAAGTACGCGCGGGCGAAGAACCTGTTGAAGGAAAAAGACGAGAACCTCCTCGGCGAAGACATCCGCGAAGGCATCACGGCCATCGTCTCGGTCAAGCTGCGCGACCCGCAGTTCGAGGGCCAGACCAAGGCCAAGCTCGGCAACGTCTCGATGCGGTCGCTCGTCGAGAAGGCGACCAACGAGAAGCTGGGCGACTGGCTCGAGGAGCACCCGCCCGAATCCCGCCAGATGGTCAACAAGGTGACGCAGGCGGCGCGGGCTCGGCTGGCGGCGCGCCAGGCCCGCGACCTCACCCGCCGCAAGTCGCTGCTCGACTCCGCGTCGATGCCCGGCAAGCTCGCCGACTGTTCCACGCGAGACCCGAAGCGAGCCGAGTTGTTCATCGTCGAGGGCGACAGCGCGGGCGGCTCGGCGAAGCAAGCGCGTGATCGCGAGTTCCAAGCGATCCTTCCGATCCGGGGCAAGATCCTCAACGTCGAACGGGCGCGCATCGACAAGATGCTCAAGAACGAAGAGATCCAGGCGCTCATCACCGCGATCGGGGCAGGGGTCGGCGAGGAGGAGTTCGACTCGGAGAAGGTGCGCTACCACAAGGTCGTGCTGCTCACCGACGCCGATGTCGACGGCAGCCACATCCGCACGTTGCTGCTGACGTTCTTCTACCGCCAGATGCGCGGCCTGGTCGACAACGGATACGTATACATCGCACAGCCGCCGCTCTATTCGGCGGTGCTGGGCAAGGAGAAGACGTACCTCAAGGATGAAGCGGCGCTCAACCGGTTTCTCGCCGACAACGAGAACCGTAAGCCCGAGGTCAGCCGGTTCAAGGGCCTGGGCGAGATGAACTACGACGAGTTGTGGGCGACCACGATGGACCCGGCGCGGCGCTCGTTGCTGCGTGTCGGCGTCGAGGAGGCGGTGATCGCCGACGACATGTTCTCCCGGCTCATGGGCGACGACGTCGACGCCCGCCGCGAGTTCATCCAGACCAACGCGACCGACGTGCGCTTCCTCGACATCTAGCTCGCGGAGATCACCGCAACAAAGGAAGGTTGGTAGAGCTCGTGCCTGACGGCAGTCAGCCGACACTCGAGAGCAACATCGAGCCGATCGAGATCCAAGAGGAGATGGAACGCTCCTTCCTGGATTACGCGATGTCGGTCATCGTGTCGCGTGCGTTGCCCGACGCGCGTGACGGGTTGAAGCCGGTGCACCGACGCATCCTGTACGGGATGTACGACCGCGGGCTGCGTCCCGAGCGGCCGTACACGAAGTGCGCGCAGGTCGTCGGCCATGTGATGGGCAACTACCACCCGCACGGCGACACCGCGATCTACGACGCGCTCGCACGGATGGCGCAGAGCTTCTCGCTGCGCTACCCGCTCGTCGACGGCCACGGCAACTTCGGCTCGCCCGACCCCAACGACCGCCCGGCCGCGATGAGGTACTGTTTAGCCGGAGATGTCCGGATTCGCCAAGCGGACGGCGCAACCGTGGCTATCGGCGAAGTGGCAGACGCCGCGCCCAGCTCGGACCTCGATCTCGACGTCAAGGTGCTCGATCGCAACGCAGATCCGGTGCACGCGTCGAGGTACTTCCACAGCGGCGACCACCCGACGCGGCGGCTGCGCACCAAGGAAGGCTTTGAGCTGACCGGCACGCAGAACCATCCCGTCCTCTGCCTCGAGAGCGTTTTCGGCGTGCCGATGTTGATGTGGCGGCTGCTCGAGGAGATCGAGCCCGGGGCGATTGTTGCCATCAACCGCACGCCCAGCGCTGAGAAGGGCCTCCTGAGCGAGCGCGAGTGGCAGCTTGCGTTCCTCGCCGGCGCGCTGGTTTCGGAAGGCCACGCCTCGGCGACCCGCGCCGGCTTCAGCAACCTCGACGCAGCGTATTTCAGGGAGGTCGTCGACGCGTACGACGCGCTCGTGGGTGGGCGGCGGTACGTGTACGAGCGCACGATCAAGAGCGGCAGCCACATTTACGAGCTCGACATCCACAACATGGACGCGTTCGCGGTGAGCCCAATGTCGGAGCTCATGGGCCACCGAAGCGCCGAGAAGCGGGTCCCGTCGTTCGTGTGGAACGCGAACGCGGCGTTCAAGCAAGCGTTCCTCCAGTCGCTGTTCGAAGGCGACGGCTCGTGCTCCGACCTCGCGCGTAGTTCGATACAGATCAGCTACTCCACGCGGAGCAAGCAACTCGCCCACGACGTGCAGCTGCTGCTCCTCGAGCTCGGAGTGATCTCGCGGCAGGTGCACTACGCGCACGGCGAGATCAAGGTCGTGGTCACCAACCGCCGCGACGCCCGGCTGTTTGCGAGCAATGTGGGCTTCTACGGGGCCAAGCAAGAGAAGCTGATGCGTCTACTCGAGACGGTTCCGCTCACCAGTCGGGCGATGTCGAAAGACCACGTTCCGTTCATGGCTGCGTATATCCGCGCCGATTGCGAATCGCATTGGCTCGACAAGAAGTGGCTTGTCAAGCACAACATCGATCGCATCGAGCGGTGGGAACGCGACGGCGACGAGATCATGCGCCACATCGCCAGTGACGAAGTGAGAGCTGTCGTCGAACCAATCGTGCGGAGCGGGTATTACTTCGCCGAAGTGGCAAGCGTCGACGACGCGGGCGTGCGACCCGTGTATTCAATCCGCGTCGACTCCGACGACCACTCGTTTCTCGCCAACGGCTTCGTCAATCACAACACCGAAGCGCGGATGGCGCCGCTCGCGATGCAATTGCTCGCGGGGATCGATGAAGACACGGTCGAGTTCATCGAGACCTATGACGGCAAGACACAGGAGCCGGCGGTGCTGCCGGCACGGTTTCCCAACTTGCTCGTCAATGGCGGTGGCGGCATCGCGGTGGGTATGGCGACCAACATCCCGCCGCACAACCTCGGTGAAGTGGTCGACGCGACAACGCATCTGCTCGACCACCCCGATGCCACGCCCGAAGACCTCATGAAGTTCGTGCTCGGCCCCGACTTTCCGACCGGCGCGCTCATCCTCGGCAAGGCCGGGATCCACGACACGTACAAGACCGGCCGCGGTTCGATCAAGATGCGTGCGGTCGCGGAGATCGAGGAAGGCCGCAAGGGCGACCAGCGCATCGTGGTAACCGAGGTGCCGTATCAAACGTCGGTCGAGACGATCGGCAACAAGATCGCCGACCTCGTGCAGGAGCGGAAGATCGAGGGGATCCGCGACGTGCGCAACGAGTCGTCGCGCACCGGCGGCAGGCTCGTGGTGGAGCTCAAGCGTGACGGCAACGCGCAAGTGGTGCTCAACCAGCTCTACAAGCACACGCCGATGCAAACCAGCTTTGGCGTGATCATGCTCGCGCTCGTCGACGGGGTGCCGAAGGTGCTCAATCTCGCGGAGGCGCTCAACTTCTACGTCGCCCACCAGGTCGAGGTCGTCACCCGTCGTACCGAGTACCGCCTGCGGAAGGCCCGGGAGCGCTCGCACATCGTCGAGGGGCTTCTCAAGGCGCTCGACATGCTCGACGAGGTCATCGCGCTGATCCGCGGCTCCGACGACGTGGAGGAAGCGCGAGCGGGCCTGATGGTCAAGCCGTTCGAGTTCTCCGAAGTGCAGGCCAATCACATTCTCGACATGCCGCTGCGCCGGCTCACGGGTTTGGAGCACCAGAAGCTGCGCAACGAGCACGAAGAGCTGCAGGCGACGATCAAAGAGCTCGAGAGCATCCTTGCCAGCGACAAGAAGCTGCGGGCGGTCATCAAGGACGAGCTGGCCGAGGTGCGCGAGAAGTTCGCCGACGAGCGGCGCACCGAGATCACGTTCGACAGCGGCGATCTCGACGTGCTCGACCTCATCGAAGACGAAGAAGTGGTCGTCGTGCTGTCGCACAAGGGCTACATCAAGACCGTGGCCGTCGACGCGTTTCGCAAGCAGGGCCGGGGCGGCCGAGGTGTCAAGGGCGGCAATCTGCGCGACGAGGATTACGTCGAGCACCTCTTGATGACGACTGCACATTCGTATCTCCTGTTCTTCTCTAATCGCGGCAGGGTGTACCGGCTGCGCGCGCACGAGATTCCGATGAAGGAACGCACCGCGCGTGGCACCGCGCTCGTCAACCTCATCGCGCTCGGGCCCGACGAACGCATCGAGGCGGTCATCGACACGCGTACCTACGAGGACGGCGCGTACCTGTTCTTCGCGACGAGTAAGGGGATCGTGAAGAAGACGAAGATGTCGGAGTACGACTCGTCGCTTCGCAGTGGGCTCATCGCGATCAACTTGCGTGATGACGACGAGCTTGTGCGGGTGTTGCAGACCAATGGCTCCGACGACATCTTCATGGTGTCGGCGAATGGCATGACGATCCGGTTCTCCGAAGACGATGTGCGGCCGATGGGTCGGGCAACCGCGGGCGTGCGGGGCATGAAGCTCAAGAGCGCTACCGATGCTGTGGTGGGCTGCGCAGTGGCTCGCGACGACCCGGTGATGCTCTTCGTGAGCTCGAGCGGTCACGGGAAACGCACAAAGATCGACCGCTTCAACACCCAAGTGCGGGGCGGCCAAGGTGTACGAGGCATGAAGATGACGGCCTCACGCGGCCACGTGGTCGCCGCCTTCACGGTGAGCAACGACGACGAGATCCTCGTCTTCTCCTCCGGCGGCAATATCATCCGCATGGACGCGAAAGACATCTCGTCACAAGGACGAGACGCCACCGGCGTGCGAGTCGCTCGCCTGGCGGCGGGTGAAAGTGCCGTGGCGGTAGCGCCGGTCCTCGAGGCCGACGAGGGAGAGGACCTGTAACTGGCCATGGGCACTGCTGCCGACAACGTGCCACCGGCAACGCCGCCGCCGCAGTCGACCGCGCCGTCGACCCGGCCGCCGCGGGCGCGGAAGCAGAAGCCGGTCAAGCTCGCGCCGAAACCAGCCGCACGTCGCTACCGCCAGACGATCACAAAGATCGATCTCTGGTCGGTTACAAAGATGTCGTTGTGCTTCTACCTCTGCGGGATGCTCGTCATGCTCGTTGCCCTCGTGGCGCTGTGGCTCATCGCCGACACGTTGGGGGTCGTCGGCAACATCGAGAAGTTTCTCGGCGACCTGTTCGACGTGAAGAACTTCACGTTCCTCTCGACGGAGATGCTCCGAGGTGCGTTGATCAGCGGGTTGGTGATCGTGGCGCTTCTTGTCATCCTGACCGTGATCGCAGCGTCGTTCTACAACATGTTCGCCGAGCTCTTCGGTGGGCTCGAGGTCACGGTGAAGGAAGAAGAACCGAGCCGGCCATGAGAGGTGGCGTGCTGTCGCCCGCGAATACACGTCTGCGCGGCTGCTACCCTCTCCCGTTCCGCCCGGGGCTATAGCTCAGTCGGTTAGAGCGCACCCCTGATAAGGGTGAGGTCGGTGGTTCGATTCCACCTAGCCCCACTACTGCCTGCTTTGCGGATCTGGCACCGGCGACGCCCCCGAACTGGCCCGCGAATGCTCAAGTTTTCCTTGAGGGAACGCGGGCCAGTTCCCGAGCGGGTTGGAGCGCTCAATGCGCGGCTGCGATCGCGGCAGCGATGTTGAGGAACAACACTACGGCGGCGTTCTTGTCGGTCTGCACATTGGCGAACGCCGCGAACGTGGTGGCCGTCTTCGGGTCGAAGTACACGGCCGCCGCGTAACCGAAGCCGGCGCCGGCGTAGCCGAGCCAACCGGCGGTTGTGCCGATGCCGAGCCCGTAGGTCGCGTAGTCGCTCCCACTCGTGGCGACATGGGGGACGAGCCGTGCCGCCTGCGTCTTCTTCTTGAGCAGCGAGCCGGTGCCGAGCACGCGCCCCCACTCGAGCATGTCGTCGAGGCGGGACGACATCCCGCCCGCGGGTCCGAATGCCGTGTAGCTCACGTCGAATGGTTGCGCGACGTCGGTGTCGAGATTGATCTGGTAGGGAAGTGCCAACGGCGGAAGCACCGGGTCGGGCAGATATCGCGTGCCACCGAGACCGAGACGGCCGATGATCTGGTCCTCGAGCACGGACGCGAACGGGCGACCCGTGACCTTTGCGATGACGAGTCCGAGGAGCACCGCGTTGGTGCGGCTGTAGTCGTACTGCGTGCCGGGCAGGAATTTCTGCGGCGACGCGAGGGCCGGGGCGATGAGCTCGGGATC
>DASVIY010000014.1:0-3399 GCA_036386195.1 Acidimicrobiia bacterium
CTGATACAGATCGATGTAGTCGGTCTCCAGCCGGCGGAGGCTGCTGTCGCACTCGGTCATGATCCAGCGCCGCGAGTTGCCCTGCGCGTTTGGATCCGCGCCCATGGTCCCGTGCACCTTGGTGGCGAGCACCACGTGCTCGCGCTCGATGCTCGAAAGTGCTTTGGCGACGATCTCCTCGGACTCGCCCGCGGAGTACACGTCGGCGGTGTCGATGAAGTTGATCCCCGCGTCGAGCGCACGGTGCACGATGCGCACCGAGTCGTCGTGATCCGGGTTGCCCCACTCCCCGAACATCATGGCGCCGAGGCACAGGGGGCTGACTTTGACGCCGGTACGGCCGAGCCGTTGATAGTCCATGGCTGGGATCGTACCCAGCGCACTCAGATTGGAACGTGCCGCCGGCCGCCGCTACTCGCCGGTGAACTTCGCGTCGCGCTTTTTCAGGAACGCCGTGACTGCCTCGGCCGTGTCGTTGGACCCGAAGTTCATCACCTGCGCGATGTCTTCGGACTCGACCGCCTCGGCCATTGTCACCGAGAGGCTCTGGTTGAGGAGGCGCTTCGACACCGACAGTTGGATCGGCGGCAGCGCGGCAAGACGCGCCGCGAGCTCGGCCACGGTCGCGTCGAGATCGGCCGGCGGCACGACGCGGTTGAGGATGCCGATGCGCTCCGCTTCGGCCGCGCTGATCACGTCGGCGAGGAACACGAGCTCCTTCGCCTTGTGCAGGCCGACGAGCCTCGGCAACAGCCATGATCCGCCGAAGTCGACGCTCAACGCCCGTTTGGAGAAGATCTCGGAGAACCGTGCCGTGTCGGACGCGACGACGAGGTCGCAGCCGAGCGCGAGGTTGCAACCGGCGCCGGCCGCCACACCGTTGACCGCCGCGATCGTGGGTATCGCCAGCTCGTGCAGCCCGAGCGCGACGCGCCCGACCAGTCGCATCTTGCGAAGGCTGGACCCGACGCCGCTGGCGATGTCGACGCCCGCTTCCGGATCACCGAGGTCGGCGCCCGAGCAGAACGCCTTGCCGGCACCGGTGATGACGAGCACGCGGTCGTCGGGGTTGTCGGTGATCTCTTGGAACACGGCAAGCAACTCACGCCACATCCGGCCGTTGATGGCGTTGGCCTTGTCGGGCCGGTTGAGCGTGAGCGTCACGACACCGTCGGTCCGATCGACGAGCAGCGTCTCCATCAGCTTCTCCTGGTCGCGCGATTGCGATTGCGAGTGCGACACTCCCCCCGACCGCTCAAACTGGTCCGCGTTCCCTCAAGAAAGACTTGAGCTTTCGCGGGCCAGTTGGGGATGTCTTCGGGGATGTCGCGGTTCGCTACCGTAGCGCCGTGGCCTTCGATCCGTTCGACGTGGGCACGGTCGACGTGCGGCACGTGCAGCCGTACCAGGCGGTCAAGACGTACCGCTGCCCGGGTTGCGATCACGAGATCGCGCCGGGGCTCGGTCACGAGGTGGTCGTGCCGCGCGACGCGCCCGACCTGCGACGCCACTGGCACACCGGGTGCTGGCACCGCACCGAGCATCGCTGACGCCCTGCGGCTCCGCCGCCGCGGTTAGAACGCGCCTTCGAGGACTTCGATCTCGGCTCGTTCGTTGCGGGGCCAGCGAACCGAGGCGACATCGAAGCGCACTTCCCGAACCACGGCCTTCGACTCTTCGAGCCACTTGGCCGCGAGGACGCGCACGCGCTGGCGCTTCTGGTGTGTGATCGCCTCGACCGGCGCGCCGAACGCGTCGGTTGACCGCGTCTTCACCTCACAGAACACCACGACGCGATCCCGTGCCACCACCAGATCGAGCTCGCCCTCGCGGCGACGCCAGTTGCGCTCGAGCACCTCGTAGCCCGCGGCCTGGTACCAGGCCGCCACAGCATCCTCGCCGGCGGCGCCGAGCGTGCGGCGCGGGTCGACGCGTGCAGAGACAGGATCCGGCGTCTCAGCCGCGCCGGACGGGTCGGTCACGGTCAGAGATCCTTGCCGGCCAGTTCTTCGATGTTGACGTCCTTGAACGTCACCACCTTGACGTTGGCGACAAAGCGCGCCGGGCGGTACATGTCCCACACCCACGCGTCCTGAAGGCTGAGCTCGAAGTAGACGCGACCCTGCTCGTTCTTGGTGTCGATCGACACGGTGTTGGTCAGGTAGAAGCGCCGCTCGGTCTCGACGACGAACTGGAACATCGGCAGTACGTCGCGGTACTCCTTGTAGAGCTGGAGCTCGATCTCGGTTTCGTACCGCTCGAGGTCCTCAGCACTCACGCGAGCCCTCCGAAGTCACGGCGCCAGCTTACGCGAGCCGCGAGACATCTTCGCCGGGTCCACGGCAGCACACGTGCCGCGGAGCGAGATCAGCCGCGCTTCTCTTTGATCTTCGCGGCTTTCCCGACCCGGTCCCGCAGGTAATAGAGCTTCGCCCGCCGCACGTCGCCGCGAACGAGCACCTCGAGCTTCGCGATGATCGGCGAATGCACCGGGAACGTGCGCTCGACGCCCACGCCGAAGCTGATCTTACGGACGGTGAAGGTCTCGCGGGCCCCGCTGCCCTTGCGGCGGATCACCGCGCCCTGGAACATCTGCACCCGCTCGCGGCTTCCTTCGACCACACGCACGTGCACCTTCACGGTGTCGCCGGGTGCGAAGTCGGGCACGTCGTCGCGGAGCTGGGCGCGATCGACGAGATCGGTGGCATTCATGGCGCGAGGCTCCTACGAGGATCACCGAGTGGAACCAGCATCGTAGCCAGCCCTCACCTCAGTCTCCATTCTGGGCACCCCGCCGGAGGAGGACCGCGCCGAATACGGCCCAGGGTCAGAGGGTCATTCAGCCGGGCTCTTCGTCGAGGAGGGCGCGATCGTCGGCGCTGAGGCCCTCCGGCGCGAGGAGATCGGGGCGACGCTCGATCGTGCGACGCAACGCCTGGGCCCGCCGCCACCGCGCGACCCGGGCGTGATCACCGGAGCGCAGCACCTCGGGCACCGGCACACCGCGGAACTCGGCGGGCTTCGTGTACTGCGGGTACTCGAGCAGCGGCGCGGCGGAGCCGGTTGTCGAAAACGACTCGTCGACACCCGACGCCTCGTTGCCCATCACACCCGGCACGAGTCGCGCCACCGCCTCCACGACCACCAGTGCCGCCGCCTCTCCGCCGGCGAGCACGTAATCGCCGACCGACAGCTCGTCGTCGCACAGGTCGTCGGCCACCCGCTGGTCGACGCCCTCGTAGCGACCGCAGATCATCGAGAAGCCGTCGCTGCCGGCGAGCGTGCGCGCCACCTCGTGGTCGAACCGCCGGCCGCCGGCCGAGAGCAGGAACAGTGGTCGGGGCGGCTCGACCGCCTCCACTGCGAGGAAGAGCGGCTCCGGCATCATCACCATGCCCG
>DASVIY010000015.1:0-5722 GCA_036386195.1 Acidimicrobiia bacterium
ATGCTGAGGTCTTCGCCGACCGGTTGGCCGCCGCGATGAGAGCACGGGACGACCTGACGCGCTGGGTGATCGTTGCCGCGGAGCCGATGACCGATGTCGATTCCACCGGGGCGGACATCCTGGGTCGACTCATCGACGACCTCGAGCGCGACGGGGTCAAGCTCGCGTTCGCGGAGCTCAAGGGTCCGGTCAAGGACCGGCTCCGCGACTATGGGCTGTACGACCGCATCGGCGACGATCATTTCTTCCCGACGCTCGGCACTGCGATCCGCGGCTACCTCGCGACGACCGGCATCGTGTGGGTCGACTGGAGCGACGAGGACGGCAACGGATCTCCCGAGTCGGCGCCGTAGCCCGATCCGTCGAGCCGCGTCGACGCGCTATTCGCGTGTGAGGACGACCTTCAGTGCCCCCGTCTCGGCGGCGCGCGAGAAGACGTCGTAGGCCTTTTCGAACTCGTCGAGGCGGAAGTGGTGCGTCGCGAACCGGCCGGCGTCCAGCTGCTGCCCGGCGAGAAGCCGCAGGAACGTTGGCGTGGAGAAGGTGTCGACGAGGCCGGTGGTGATCGTGACGTCCTTGATCCACAGCTCCTCGAGGTGGAGGGTCGCAGGCGCGCCGTGTACGCCGATGTTGGCGATGTGCCCTCCGGCGCGCGCCAGGCTCACGGTGAGCTCGAACGCGGCGGGAGTGCCGACCGCCTCGATGGCGACATCGGCGCCGAGCCCGTCGGTCAGGGCGCGCACGACGGCGAGCGCATCCTCCTGTTCAGGGTTGACGAGCACGTCCGCACCGAACTGCTTCGCGGCGTCGAGTCGGTTCTCGGCCATGTCGATCGCGACAACGTGGCTGGGGCTGTACAGCCGCGCACCGATCATCGCCGCGAGGCCGATCGGACCCGCACCGACGATCGCGACGACGTCGCCGGGAGTCACCTTGCCGTTGAGCACGCCCACCTCGTAGCCGGTCGGCAGGATGTCGGCGACCATGAGCACGGTCTCGTCGGTCACCCCTGCCGGCACCGGATAGGTCGAGGTGTCGGCGAACGGCACCCGAACGTGCTCGGCCTGGGTTCCGTCGATCAGATGGCCGAGGATCCAACCCCCTCCTCCCAGGCACTGTCCGTAGCGTCCCTCGCGGCAGAACCGGCATGCCCCGCACGCGGAGATACACGACACGAGCACGCGATCTCCGGGTCGCACGTTCTTGACGCCGGTACCAACCTCTTCCACCGTGCCGACCGCCTCGTGGCCGAGGATCCGACCGTCGGTCACCTCGGCCACGTCGCCTTTGAGGATATGAAGATCGGTGCCGCAGATCGTCGTTGCGTCGACCCGGACGATGGCGTCCTTGTCGGACACGATCGACGGCTCGGGAACGTCCTCCCACGCCTTGCGCCCCGGACCGTGATACACGAGAGCTTTCATTGCAGGCTCCTTCCCCAACACGGGCGCCGCGCCCGCACGACGAGATCAAGTCTGCGTCTTGTGCTGCGCAGGAAACAAGGGCCAGAGGTTCCTTTTCGCGCGGGGGTTCAGCGAGGCTGGCCGACGACGAGTACCGGGCACGGGCTGTCGTGCACGACTTGCATTGTCACACTCCCCAGCGCGGCGCGAGCGAGCCCCGTTCGGGCGCGGGTTGTCATGGCGAGGAGCGTCGCAGGGAGCTCGCGCGCGCTCCGAACGATCGCCCCGGCCGGGTCGGCGTCGCGAAGCGGGAGCAAGTGGACCTCGGCGTCCGAGCCCAGCCGCGCGAGAGCCGGCTCGAACTCGGCGTGCGGATTTTCCGCCATGTGCGTGTCGAGGGGGTGGAAGACCGACTCGAGCCAGAGCTCGACGGCCAGGGCGTCCGCCCATTCGCGTACGCAGGGGAGGATCGCGTCCGACTCTTCGCCCGCCCAGCAGGTCACGAGCTTCGCCGGATCGTGCCACCAGGCAGGTTCGCAGTGTGGGCCCACGAGGAGCATTGGAGTCTTGATGCGCCGGAGCACTTCGGTGGCGACGCTGCCGAGGAATGGTGCTGTGACGCGCCCGCGTCCGTGTGTTGCGATGCAGACCATGGCGTCCGGGATCGTCTCGGCCAGACGCGCGATTGCGTCGGCGGGCTCGGCGTCGGCGGCGAACTCCGAGCGCACACCGGGCGCGGCGGATTCGACGAGTGCTCGCAGGTACGCGCGACGTTCTGGATCGTTCGTTTCCGACACTGTCATGACGAGCACGTCGCACGCTTCGAGATGAGCAGCGAGCTCCTGTGCGACCCGCATGGCTCGTTCGGGGGGCTCGGAGCCATCGACAGGCACGATCATGGTTTTCGGCATCTCCGTCGCTCACCGCCCTTCGGCTCCCGGGGAATTCCCGCCGAGCGCGGGCCCCGGACTGTGTTGCCACGAGGCCCGAACTTGTCCCAGCAGACCACGACCGGTTGGTCGAAGGAAGGGCCAAGAGTCCTGAATGTGAGCAGGTTGCCGGCGGGAGCCGAGACAAACTCGGCGCTTTGGGCAGGGCCGTCGAAAGCTGTGACACAAGGCCCTAGTGCTCGCTCGCGCGCTCATGCATCGTTGAAGATCATCACACCGGGAGAACGATCATGACCAGCCGCCGCATCGTGTTGGGGCTGCATGTGCTCGCGCCGGTCGTCGTGTTCATGCCGACGCCGGTGCGGCCCGTACTGGCGGTCCGTGCGGTATGAGCGGCCCGAGCGCGGTATCGCCGGCACGTCCCGCACGGCGGCGGTCACTCTCGTTCCCAATCGGACGGATCGCCGGCATTCAGCTGCGGGTGCACGTGACGTTCTTCCTCTTGGTGGCGCTCTTCGCCGTCGCCGGGACCGCGCCGGGGGGTCCGGGAGCGCTGGGCTCGGTGCTGTGGCTCCTTGTGATCTTCGGCTGTGTCGTGCTCCACGAGTTGGCGCACTGTCTGGTGGCGCGGCCCCGCGGCGCCGTGGTGCACGAGATCGAGCTCCTGCCCATCGGCGGCGTGTCCAAGATGGAACAGCTGCCCGAGAAGCCCGGCGACGAGCTCGCGATCGCAATCGCGGGGCCGGCAGCCAGCGCCGGGATTGCCGCGGTGGCCGCGCTCGCCGCGGTCGCACTGGCGGTGCCACTGTTGCCGATCGACCTGTTCGGCGGGCCGTTCCTCGCGCGCCTCGCCTGGTTCAATCTGCTCTTGGCAGGGTTCAACCTGCTGCCTGCGTTTCCACTCGACGGAGGAAGGGTGTTTCGCTCCTTGTTGGAGCGTCGCCTCGACCTCGAGCAGGCGACGCGTATCGCGGCGCGCGTCGGGCGCCGCGTGGCGATCGTCTTCGGCGTGGTCGGCTTGTTCTGGAATCTCTGGCTCGTCGTCATCGCGATCTTCGTCTACATGGGCGCGTCCGCCGAGGAAGCGGCCACGATCGTGCATGTGCGTACGGTGCACCTCCGCGTGGGCGACGTGATGTTGCTCGACCCGGTCCTGGTCGAACCGGGAGCGACGTTCGACGAGCTCCACGCACTCCTGCGGCGCAGCGCGCAGCGCGTGTTCCCGGTGAGCGGCCGGGGCGGTTACGAGGGCGTCCTCGACGCGGGGAGGATCGCGCACGGCTCGCCCGGCAGCACGGCAGCCGAGCTCGCCGAGCGTGACGCACCGACTCTCGCCGCAACGGACGGCCTCGAGGCCTGCCTCCCAGCTGTGGCGAGCGCGCCGGCGCGTGCGCTCGCGGTGGTCGATGGGCCGCGAGTCGTCGGCATACTGCGCGTGGAGGAGATCAAGCACCTGCTCGAGCAGACCACTGAGGCGTGACGCATCAGGAACTACGCGAGCAACTCACGATCGAGAAATGGACGCGGCGCTGGCCCTGCTCATGACCGGGCCGCTCGCGCGCGGATCAGCTACGGCCGGGTGGTCGGAGCGTGGGAGTCCGACGGGGTGAACGCCCAACCGGAGATGCGTTCGGCCGGGATACAGATGAAGTGATCACCATCGGAAGAGCTCAACGGCGCGAGGGGCAATTGGCGGGCGGCCTCCAGCGCGGCGGCGTCCTCGATTGCGGCGGCGCGACCGACGACGAGAACACTCCATCCGTCTCCGACATCGTCGACTGAATCCGTTTCGAACGCGACGATGGCGTTCGTGACGGCGTTGGCAGAGCGCGTCTCGGAGCCGGTACGAAAGACGATGCCGCCACCCAGGAGCGCGAATCGTACCGGGAAGATTGCCGGTAAGGCATCGACGCTGACGCCCACGCGCCCGATGCCGCCGCTACGGATCAGGGCCTGGCACTCGCCGGGGGAAAGGGACTGAGGGGCGTGCACGTTCACCCCACAATCCAATCGGGTTTCGTGCGGTGGTACCAGGGGCGAAGGTCCCGACGGCGGTCGGCGCGGTCCGAGCCTTACGGGGCGGTGGGCACACACCACTCGAACACGGTGCCCCCTTCCGGGCCGCTTCGGATCGCGCACTCACCTTTCAGCGAAGTGGCTCGGTCGCGCGCATTACGCAACCCATTCCCCGGGGGCGCGTCGGCGGCGCCGCCAACGCCGTTGTCGGCGACGCGGAGCAGCATCGACTCGGGCGTCGCGTGGAGCTCCACTTCGACGGACGTCGCAGCCGCGTGCCGGGCGACGTTGGAGAGCGCTTCGCGCAGCGTGGGCAGGAGATGATCGGCGACCGCGTCGCCCAAGGTGTCGATGGCACCATCGAAGCGGAGCTCCGGATCGAAGCCGAGCGCGGCGCGTTCGCCGGCGATGACAACGAGAACCTCGGCCCGCAGGCTGCGCGCGGTCGTACGCCGTTCCTCCAGGCCGAAGATCACCGACCGAAGCTGGCGGATCGTGTCGTCGAGATCGCCGACCACGCGAGCGACGCGATCGGCCACGTCGCGAGCGTTCGCGCGTGACACCGTTGCTTGCAGGGCCATGCCCGCGGCGAAGAGGCGCTGGATGACGAGGTCGTGCAAGTCGCGTGCGATCCGTTGCCGCTCCTCGAGTAGCTGAACGTTCTCTTCGACCTGACGTAGGAATTGCTCGGCTTCGATCCGCTCAGTGGTGTCGCGCACCATGGCGATGGTGCGGTGCTCACCCCCGGCGTCGAGCGGACTCAGGCTGATCTCGACTGCGAACTCGGTGCCATCGGCGCGGCGGCCGACCAGCGCCATTCCTGCCCCCATCGGGCGGGTGCGCGGGTCGGCTTGGTACCGAGTGCGATGCACATCGTGTGCCTGCCGGAGGCGTTCGGGGAGCAGCTCTTCGACCAGCATGCCGAGCAACTTGCCGCGGTCGTAGCCGAACAGCTCCTCGGTTTGGCGGTTGACCAACACGATGACACCGTCGTCGTCGATCATGACGATCCCGTCGGGCGCGGCCTCGACGATGCCGGAGAGGAGCTCGTTGTCGACGTCGGAACGCGGCGCGGCCGGACGCGTTGGCGCCGGACTTGTTGAACGCACCAGCTTCTCGCGCATTCGCGCTCCTCGCGGATCCCCGACAGGGTCGAAGGTGCAATTTACCAATGGCCCCAAAGTTGGGAGAAATGACTCGCGTACGAAGCCGCTGCCGCGATCGCGGGAGACTGGTCTTTCGGATCGCGGGAACGTGCCCATGGATGCCATCGAAACCGAAGCGCTGACGAAGTCCTACGGGTCCGCGCGAGGCATCATCGGTCTGGATCTCTCTGTTCCTGCCGGTTCGGTGTTCGGCTTCCTCGGTCCCAACGGTGCGGGCAAGACGACGACGATTCGCGTGCTGCTCGAC
>DASVIY010000016.1:0-17360 GCA_036386195.1 Acidimicrobiia bacterium
GTTCGCGCAACGGGTCGACGAGTGTCGCGGCCAGCTCGCCGACGAGCTCGTCGGGCGCGTGGGCCGGCTTCGCGCTGGCACCGGATGAGGTGAACCCGGCCGCGTACGCGTCGCCGAGCGGGTTGCGCAACACCTCGAGCCACATCGCGTGCTGCGCGTCGCGCGCGGGCAGCAGCTCGTCGAGATTGATGTTGCCCTTCTGGCGGCGGAGCGCGTCGAGAAAGTCGTTCTGCTCGTCTTGGAGCGCGCGCTTCCCGATGCGCAGCAACACCCGGCCCGGCTCGGCCAACGCTTCGTCGCGAGCACGCAGCCTCCGCCCGTCGGGATCAGCGCCGTCGTCGGTGTCCGCGGTGAGGTCGATCTCGTCGTCATTGCCGATCGCGACGGCCGCTTCGTCGTCGTCTTCGTCGTCACCCGGTCCGTCGGTCGCGGTCGCCGTTGCGGTCACCGTGGCGTGCGCGCGCTCCTGCCGCGCCGCGGATTCGTCGGACCGTCGCGAACGGCCTGCTCGGAGTCGGGCGAACACGTCGGCGGCACGGGGGCGCTCCTCGGCGGCCTCCTTGGCCCCGCTGGTCACGTTGGCGTCGGCGGCCTCGTGCTCGACCTCATTATCGGGTGGCGACGAGCCGGCGTCGGCCGGCGCCTCCGCAGGCGATGCGGCCTGCGCCGAGGTTTGGTGCTCCGAGGTTGTCGCCTCCGCGGGTGCCGGCACGGGCGGGATCGCGGCCAGCACCGCATCCACGCCTTCGGTGCCCGCGAGTGCGTCGGCGGCTTCGCCGAGGGTGCGCCGCACAACGCGGTACGCGTCGAGCATCTGCTCGCGGCCGCCGCGCAGCTCCTCGATCTGGTGCTGCATCTGGCCGCGCCGTTTCGTGAGATCGGCCAACACGCGTTCGCGAACCGCGCGCGCCTCGTTGAGCATCTCGCGGCCGCGCTCGCGGGCGGACTCGATCTCGGTCGCGATCTCACCGGTGGCGCGTTCGCGCTCCTCGCCCACGAACCGGTCGGTCTCCTCACGCAGCGCCTTGACATGCTCCTCGACCTCGGCCCGGAGCTCGGATGCGCGGGCCTCGGCCGTTTGCACCAGCTGCGCAGCAGCTTCCTCGGCATCGCGCCGGCGATCGCCCGCAAAGCTCTCGGCTTCCTCACGCAGCGACCGGGCGGACTCTTGGGCTTCGTGCACGATCTGCGCCGACTTCTCTGCCGCCTTGCCGCGGATGTCTTCGGCCGCCTCCTGGGCGGACCGGAGCACGCGGGCCGTCTCCTCACCGAGCGAGTCGAGGAGCTGACGCTCGGTCGGCGGCTCGGGGTTGCGCAGCTTCGTCTCGAGCTGCTCGACCTGTTGCGCGAGCTGGCGCTCCCGCTCCCGAAGCACGCCCAAGTCGTCGGCGACGCGGCGCAAGAACGCGCGCACCTCGGACTCGGCGTACCCGCGCCTGGCGACGCTGAACGCGCGGTTGGAGATCTCTTCCGGGTTGAGACGTGCTGCCGTGGAAATCGGGCGCCGGTGTGCGTCAACCTCACTCATGGGCCCACACTGTATTGAAACGCGCGGGCGCGCGCGCGACACCCCGCTCAGCGAGGTGTCGCGGAGGACGGTGGCGGCGGCACCGCAGCACCGCCCGCCCGATGGAGGGCATTGAGCGCGGCGTCGAGATTCGACACCGCCACGACCTTCATGCCGTGCGCGTGGCTGCGTGCCTCCTTCAATTCATCGGGGGGCACCAGGAACAGCCTTGCTCCCGCGTCGTGTGCTGCGGCCGCCTTCTGCGCGACGCCGCCCACGGGTCCGACGAGGCCGCCGGGAAGAATCTCGCCGGTCACCGCCACCTTCTTCCCACCGGTCAGATTGCCCGGCGTGAGCTCGTCGATGATCGTGAGGGTGAAGGCGAGACCGGCGGAGGGACCGCTCACCGCTCCGGGGTTGATCCTGATGTCGGGCGTGAAGGCGACTTTTTGGTCCTTCGTGACCGTCGCGACGCCGACGAAGGCCTTGCCGTTCGCATCGCCGGCTTGTCCCTTCGTCGTGACGACGGTGACGTTCTTGGCGACACCCTTTCGGGTGATCGCGAACGTGACCGGCGCGCCCGGCGGACGTTTCCGCACCAACGGGCCGATCTCGTCGCTGGTCGACACCGGCGTGCCGTCGACCGCGGTGATGACGTCACGGACCTCGAGCTTGCCGGAAGCCGGCGAGCCTTTGCCGACCCCGGCAACGATCGCGCCGGCGCCGGTGATCGTCACGGGATAGCCCAGACGCCTCAGGGCGACCACCTTGGCGGTGAGCTGCGACTGCGTCATGAGCTGGGTGTTGAGCTGCTCGTCCTGCTTCGCGCTGCGGCCCTGCAGGTAATCGTCACGCCCGAGGATCTCCGAGTCGTCGTCGAGCTCGGCCGCGAGGTAGCGGTACAAGTTGGGGCCGGGATCGGGGGGTGTGATCTTCACGGTGAGGAAGAGCAATGAGCCGCGGTGCGGGTAGGTGGTCGCACCACGGATGCTGACGACGTCCTCGACGGGCGTCGCCGCGCCCGGCGAGATGATCACGTAGGGCAGCCGTACAAGGTATGCGCCGACGAGCACGATCGCGAGCAGCACGGCGACCACCCCGCCGGCGATCGCCCATCCACGCCGGCGCCGCTTGTCCGGCTCGGGCGCGACCGGGAGCTCTGGAGACGCGTCGCTCATCCGGCTCGTCCCCGGATCCGGTCCCTGGAGCTCGCGCGTGACATCACGCGGGTGGCTGACTGCTCACGAGGTCACCGTGCACGACATACCGGTACTGGGCGCTCCCGGGAGGATGGCAGGCGAACAGGGTGATCGTGTGACCGGGGTGCTGATCCACGATCGAGATACCGGTCTTCGGATTCACCACCTCGGAGCTCGTCATCTTGTAGGTGAACACGCCCTTGTCGGTGCGCACGATGATGTCGTCGCCGGGCACGAGCTCGTTGATGCGGCGGAACGGATGCGTGTGGCTGACCCGGTGGCCGGCGAACACGGTGTTGCCGTATCCGCCGGGCTCGGCCGAGCCCGGCCAATGACCGGGACCGTGGTCGATGACGGTGAGCCACACCCCCTCGAAGACGGGGTGCACCAGGCCGATCTTGGGGATCTCCATCTCACCGATCTGCGTGATCGGCACATCGGCGTTGGGGTCCGCAGGTGAATCCTCGGGTTGCGGGAGCGCCTGAGCGGGCGCGGTGGTCGACGACGGGACGGGCGGCGCCTTGCGCTGCGAGCTCCGCAGCACCGGGTTGTCGCCCTTCGCGGCGCCCGTGCCGCCGTCGAGCAACGCCACGCCGGCCACGACCGCGGCGATGACTGCCAGCGCGACGACCGTCGCCAGCAGCAACCTGACGGTTCGGCGACTCAAACGTCCCACCTCGACCCGGATCGGCACACCAGACCGACCACTGTAGGGTCGCAACCGTGCCCGGGAACCGTCGGCCGCGCGACGAGACACCGGTCGAGCAGGCAGCCCGGATCGCCGTCCTCGGCCGCGGCAGCCGGCTGCCGGCCGGCGCGGTCTCGGAGCTGCGTGAGGATCTGCGTGACGCCCCGGACGCACGAGTTCGGAGCGCGGCGCTCAGCGCGCTGGTCCGCGCGACAGCGCCGTCCACCGCCCGCACCGCGTGCAGTGTCGCAAGCCGTGATGGCTCGAGTGCGGTGCGGCGCCGTGCGGCCGAGCTCGCGGCCGGCGTCGCCGATCTGCGCTTGGCCCGACGCCTCGTGGCGATGCTCGGCGATTCGGACGTGACCGTGCTCGAAGCCGCCGCGTGGGCGCTCGGCGAGCTTGGCGACACCGCGATGGCAGCCGGCGCGGTGCCCGTGCTCGCGCAGACCGCGGCCGGGCACCACGACGCGATCGCGCGCGAGGCGGCCGTCGCCGCGCTCGGTGCCCTGGGCGACCCGGCCGGCCTGCAAGCGGTGCTCGACGCGTGCAGTGACAAGGCGACGGTCCGCCGGCGCGCGGTGCTGGCGCTCGCGGCGTTCACCGGGCCCGAAGTCGACGCCGCGATCGCGCTCGCCCTCGACGACCGTGACTGGCAGGTGCGCCAAGCGGCCGAAGACCTGCGTGCCGCCGGCGAAGACTGACCGGAGACAACGCTGCGTCAGCGGCCGAGCTCTCGCCCCATGAGGTAGCTGTGCGAGCCAGCTCCGCTCAGGTGCGCGCCTTGCCCATGAACATCTCCTTGAGCCGGTCGAACGACTCGAGGCAGCGGCCGGCGCCGAGCACGACCGCCTCGAGCGGCGCGTCGACGAGCTGCACCGGCAGGGCGGTCTCCTTGGAGATCCGCAGGTCGAGGCCCCGGAGCATGCCCCCACCGCCCACGAGATGGATGCCGTTCAGGATCAGGTCCTGCGCCAGCTCGGGCGGTGTCTGGGCGAGGGCGCGGATCACAGCGTCGATAATCGAGCGGACGGGCTCTTCGATCGCGTTGCGGATCTCCTCCGGCGTGAGGATGATCGTCTTCGGGAGGCCGCTCATCAGATCGCGGCCACGCACCTCGGCCTTGAACTCGTCGGCCGTCGGGAACGCCGAGCCGATCGCGAGCTTGATCTCCTCCGCGGTGCGCTCCCCGATCGCGACGCCGTACTCCTTGCGCACGTACGACTGGATCGTGCTGTCGAGGTCGAACGAGCCGAGGCGTACTGCTTCGAGCGCCACGACGCCGCCGAGCGAGATCACCGCGACCTCGGTGGTGCCGCCGCCGACGTCGACGATCATGTTGCCGAGCGGCTCGTGGATCGGCAGCCCCGCACCGATCGCGGCCGCCATCGGCTGCTCGATGAGGTACGTCTGTGCCGCGCCGGCGCGGCGTGCGGCTTCGAGCACCGCTCGCTGCTCGACGTGGGTGATCGCGGACGGCACGCAGATCAGCACGCGGGCGCGATACAGACGCGACACGCCCGACCGCTGAAAGAGCAGGCGGATGAGTCGCTGTGTGATCTCGAAGTCGGTGATGGCACCACCGCGCAGCGGCCGCACCGCCACGATATAGCCCGGCGTGCGCCCGATCATCTGCCACGCCTCGTGGCCCATCGCGAGCACGTCTTGGGACCGGCTGTTGAGCGCGATGACGGTCGGCTCGTTGAGGATGATGCCCTGGCCGCGCGAGTACACCAGCGTGTTCGCCGTACCAAGATCGATGGCGAGGTCTCTAGCCAGGGCCCTGCGCTCCCCGTGAGGGACGATCGTCGTCGGGGGGCGGAGGCGCGATCGCCTCGCGGGCCTTCTCGAACTCGTCGATGCTCGCGCGCATGCCGGTCTTGGGCCGCCGGTGGCGGATCGCGACGATCGTGATCCCGACTGCGCTCACGACGACCGCGAGCAGAAGAAATTCCATTGCCAACCTTCAGTCGGGCTCGGTGACGGGATCGCTCACCGAGCGGACGGGCCGGGCGGAGGTCGCCCAGTCGGACCCTTCGTCCCAATGCTCGCGCTTCCAGATCGGAATCGTCTCCTTGAGCGTGTCGATGCAATGGCGGGCGGCGTCGAAGGCGACGTCTCGATGCGGGGCCGATGCGACAACGACCACCGACGGGTCGCCGAGCGCCAGCTCCCCCAGGCGGTGGAGCAGCGCCACGCGCTGAAGGGCGGGCCAGCGTGCCCGGGCGTCAGCCGCGACCTCGGCGAGCCGGCGCGTGGCGGCGTCCTCGTACGCCTCGTAGGTCAGCCCGTGAACGCCGGCCCGCTCCTCGGAATGGTCGCGAACGACCCCGAGGAAGCACACGACCGCCCCGCTTGCGGGCGTCGTGGCCCATACCGTGGCGGCTTCGACCGGCAGTGGGAGCGACGTGAGACCCACCCAGTCGCCTTCGAAGGGCGGCTCGAGCATGGCGTCATCGTACTGAACGACCTGCCCGGGAAGCCGAGCCGGGCAGCAGGCCGCCGGCGGGAGGATCGCTCGGTGGGCTCGCGCCGTACGAAGCGGACGAAGGGGTCACCGCGGGGGCGACCGGCAGCGTGAACGCGAAGCACGAGCCTTCGCCCGGCGTGCTCTCGACGGTGACCTCGCCGTCCATCGCCTCGACGAGTCCCTTGACGATGAACAGCCCGAGGCCGGTGCCCCCGATCGCACGGGTCGATCCGACGCGGACGAACTTCCCGAAGAGCTGCTCGACGTCCGCCGCCGCGATACCGACGCCGTGATCGTGGACCTCGATGCAGATCGCCTTCTCCTCGAGCCGTCCGTCCACGGTGACCGAGCCGCCCTCCGGTGAGTAGCGCAGGCCGTTCGAGATCAGGTTGACGAGCACCCGGCGCAGGAACGACGGATCGGCAGCGACCCGGGGCAGCGTGTCGGGAATCGAGACTGACACCCGGTGCACGTCATCGTCGGGATCAAGGTCGGCCGCGACCTCGCGGGCGATCGCGGCGACGTCGACGAGCTCGAGTGTCGGTGAGCTCCGCCCACTATCAATGAGGGAGACCGCCAGCAGATCCTCGGTCAGCGTGCTCATCCGCTCGATCTGCCGGGAGATGGCCCGGATCGCGTTCTCCTCCTGCTCGGCCGACATGTCGCCGCGGTGTGCCTCCAACGCCCCCGCGAAGCCGCGCATCGCGGTGAGCGGGGTGCGCAGCTCATGGCTCGTGATCGCGATGAAGTCGTCCTTCATCGTCGAGAGTCGCTGCAAGGCGTCGATGGTCTCCCGTTGCACCTCGCCCAGCCGGGCGTGCTCGAGTACCTGGGCGAGCTCGGCCGCCGCTCGCTCGAGCAGACGGGCGTCGTTGTCGGAAAAACCGTCAGTCACGTCGGAGCTCACGACGATGACCCCGAGTCGCCGGCCACCGGCGCGGAGCAGCACGTGCAGTTGCGACCGCACCGATGGGTCGGCCATGAGGTAGTCGGGGTCGCTGATGACATCGACGACGACCTGCGACCGGCCGGTGCGGAAGCAGCGCGCCGCGATGCTGCGCGTGTCGCGCCCGACGGGGATGCCCTCCATCGCCGCATCAGCCGCACCCATCACGTTTCGGACGTCGGAGCTGAAGCCGGCGGCGGCGGCCCGCCGCAAGACCCCGCCGGTGGGGTCGTACAAGAGGATGCCCACCTTCTTGTAGCCGAGCTCATCGTGTAACAGGCCCGCGAGGAGCCGCACCGCTGCCTGCTCGCTCAGCCGCGGGGCCTCCAGCGCGAAGGTGTTGACGATCTCCGACTCGCTCAACCGCCGGGCGAGCTCGTCGCGGGCGGTTTCCAGGGCGCGCACGAGCACGCCGATCGCGAATCCGAACGCGATGAAGATCGCGGAACGAAACACGAATGCCGGCACGTCGAAGGGCACGGAGCCGATCGCGTCGCGGCGCTGCATCCACGCGAGCATCGCGAGGTCGAACGCGATCGCCGTGAGCACACCGCCGGTGATCATCCAGCGCACGGCGCCCTCGAAGATCACGAGCGCGCCGGCCAGGAACACTCCCCGCTCGATCCGGCTCGTGTCGGTGAACATCGCCGACATGACGAGCAGCATGTCGGCGCCGACAACCACCGCGCCGAGGATGCGGAGCTGGGTCACGCTCAGTGGAAAGCGCAGGGCGAGCGTGGCGATACAGCATGACGCCACGAGCACGAGCAGCGCCGTCCACCGGAGCACGTCGGCCTTCGGGTCGAAAACGGTGAACACGATCCCGAACAACGCGAGCAGCCAGCGGAACCGGGCGAGGGTGCTCTCGACGTACCGGAGCCGTTCCTCGGGCGATCGCACTTCAGAGACGCTGATGTGACTCAACACTGACCACCATGCTCGCGCCGCAACCGGCCACCGACACGCCGAGCGCAGCTCCCGGGCGCGGACAAATCGGCGCATGCCGTCGGTACACTCCGCGGCATGCCGAGTGACGCCTCCGACGATGAAGGCGCGAGCGGGCCGCCCCCCGATCCACTCGATCGAGTCTGGTTGCACCCTTCGGAGCTCGGTTCGCCCCGCCGCGCGCCCGTGCGCGGCGCGCGCGCCAGGAGGTGGCGCATGGGGCTGCTGGCCCTCGCCGGGGCCGGCGCGGCGGCAGTGGTGCTGCTGACCATCGGCGTGTTCGATTCGTCGAGCGGGTCGCATCACTCGGCCGGCACCGTGCGAACCGTGGTGACCTCCGGGGGCACGGCCGCCGCTGCGCTTGGGAGCGTCGTGGCCGTGAAGTCCACGGGCACAGAAGGCGCAGGCGTGTCGCTCGGAGGCTCGGAGGTGCTGACGAATGCACACCTCGTCGCCGCTCGCGCCGACGTCCAGGTCGTCACCCGTGACGGCCGCGTCCGACAGGCACGCGTCGTCGGCACGGATCCCGATACCGACCTCGCCCTGCTCGACGTCAAGGACGGGGGGCTCGCCGGTATGCCGATCGCCGCGCTGCCGCCCGACAAGGGGGCACAAGTCGTCGCGCTCGCCATCCATGCGGAGACCGGCCGCCGAACCGACACCGGCGTCGTGTCGTCGGTCGACGAGCTCGCGACCGACAGCAACGGCGTGGTGCTCGCGGGCCTGCTCCGCACCAATCTCGCGCGCGACGACAGCGCCGGGGGCGGCGCGCTGCTCGACAGCGACGGCGCGCTGGTCGGCGTCCTGATCGCTCCGCCCGGCTCGACGAAGACGGGCCTCGCCGTGCCCATCGACAGCGCCCGAGATGTCGCGGCGCAGCTCCGGGTCAACGGGCACGCGATGCACGGCTGGTTGGGCGTTGCCGGCACCGACGCGAGCGACCGACCACAGCACGGCGCGCCCCGATCCGGCGTTGCCGTGAAGGAAGTGGTGCCGCAGAGTCCGGCCGGCCGCGGCGGCATCGCGTCGGGTGACGTGATCATGGCAGTCGCCGGACGGAGCGTGGCCGGCATCAGCGACCTGATGGCCGAGGTGCGCGAGCGTCGACCGGGCGACCGCGTCGAGCTCACGGTATGGCACCACGGCAAGAACCGGAAGCAGAGCGTCCAGCTCGGCGACGACGGCGCCTGGCAGGGTGCCGGCACAGGCACCGGTGCCACAGGCAACACCGACAATGGGACGTGATTTGGTGCGAGGCCACCGCCGCGGCGACGATGGTGCGGTGATGCACGTCGATGATCTCGAGGCCACTGACCGCGAGCTGCTCAACGCGGTGCAATGGGACTTCCCGCTCGAGCCCGCGCCCTACGCCGCGCTCGGCGAACGGCTCGGCATCTCCGAGTCCGAGGTGCTCGAGCGCATCGGCAAGGTGAAGCGGCTCGGCGTGTTGCGCCAGCTCTCCGCCATCTTCGACACCCGGGCGCTCGGCTACAACTCGGCGCTCGTCGCGGCGAAGGTCGACCCCGATCGCGTCGACGAGGCGGCCGCAGTCATCAGCGCGCATCCCGGCGTCAGCCACAACTACAAGCGCAACCACGCGTACAACCTCTGGTACACGATCGCGGTGCCGCCGGGCGATTCGCTCGACGAGCACGTCGAGACGTTGCACGAGGAGTCGGGCGCGCTCGTCACCCGCAAGCTGCCCACGCTGACGCTGTACAAGATCGGCGTGAAGCTCGACATGACCGGCAACACCGCCGCCGACGCGAAGAGCGCGGTGCTCGAGCCCGAGCGGCCCGAGCGCCGTCCCGACATGCAGGCTCCCGAGCTGTCCGAGCTCGACCTCGCCGCGGTCCGCGTCGTGCAGGAAGACCTCCCCCTCGTCCCACGGCCGTTCGCGGAGCAGGCCGAGCGCATCGGGTGCAGCGAGGCGGAAGTGCTCGACGTGTTGCGCTCGTTCAAGGCACGCAAGCTCATGCGCCGCTTCGCGGCCGTGATGAACCATCGCAGCGCCGGGTTCAAGGCCAACGCGATGGGCGTGTGGGCCGTCCCCGAAGACAAGCTCGACGAGATCGGCCCGCAGATGGCCGGCTTCTCGTTGGTGAGCCACTGCTATCGCCGCCCGACCTATGACGACTGGCCGTATTCGGTGTTCACGATGGTGCACGGCCAGAACGCCCGTGATTGCGAGACCACGATCGAAGCGATCCGCCACGACACCGGCGTCGAAGAGCACGCCCTGCTCTGGTCGATCAAGGAGTACAAGAAGACACGCGTCCGCTACTTCACCGACGAGTGGGACGCGTGGCGCGCCGAGCACCTGGCCGCAGCCACCTGATCGATCACGTCACCCGGCTCGATGAGCATCGACGTCGCACGGGCCCGCGCCGACACCCCCGGCTGCGCGCACGTCGCCCATTTCAACAATGCCGGCGCGTCACTCGCACCCGACCCGGTGCTCGGGCGGGTGATCGGCCACTTGCAGCTCGAAGCGCAGGTGGGTGGCTACGAGGCGGCGATGCGCCGCGCCGACGAGCTGGCCGCGGTGTACACGTCGATCGCTCGGCTCGTCGGCGCGGAGACCGACGAGATCGCGTTGACCGACAGCGCGACGACGGCGTGGAACAACGTGTGCTACTCGCTCGCCGCCACGTTCAGCGCCGGCGATCGAATCCTGACGTCTCGGGCCGAGTACGGCTCGAATGTCATCGCGTTGCTGCAGATGGCCGGGCACACCGGCGCGCGCATCGAGATCATTCCCGATGACGAGCACGGCCAGGTCTCGGTCGACGCGCTCCACGAGTCGCTCGACGAACGGGTCAAGCTCGTGGCGATCACGCACGTGCCCACGCAGGGCGGCTTGGTCAATCCGGTGGTCGAGATCGGCCGCGTCGTACGCGACACCGACGCCGTCTACCTCGTCGACGCCTGCCAATCGGCCGGTCAGCTCGCGATCGATGTGGGAGACATCGGTTGCGACGCGCTGTCGGCCACCGGCCGGAAGTATGTGCGCGGGCCGCGTGGTACCGGCTGGCTGTTCGCGTCGCGTGCGCTCGTCTCGCGTCTCGAGCCCACCACGCTCGATCTCCGCTCGGCTCGGTGGGTGGCTGTTGATCGCTACGAGATCGCGGACACCGCGCGCCGGTTCGAGAGCTTCGAAGCCGGTATCGCGGGCAAGCTCGGGCTCGGTGCGGCCGTCGAGTACGCGCTCGGCTGGGGTCTCGACGCAATCGAGGCCCGCGTCACCGCCCTGGGCGCGTCGCTGCGCGAACAGCTCGTCGCGATCCCCGGGGTCGACGTGCACGATCTCGGCGTTCGCAAGTGCGGGATCGTGACGTTCACCGTCGAAGGGGTGGAGCCCGACGAAGTCGCTGTCACGCTGCGCTCGCAGGGGATCAACGTGTGGGTCTCGCTGATGGAGTACGCCCGTTTCGACCTCGAAGCGCGGGCACTGCCGAAGCTCGTGCGCGCGTCGGCGCACTACTACAACACCGACGACGAGGTCGCCCGGCTCGCAGCTGCAGTCGCGGCGATCGCGGCCCGCTGAGCCGCGGTCACGCGCGCTTGCGGTGGTGGCGGCGGAGGAGCCACCCGGCTGCGGCGCCGGCCGCGACGGCGGTGGCGGCAAGCACGGCGATGCGCAGTGGCGACGGCGGCGCCGGCAACGCGTCGATGCCGTCGAGGATCGCCTCCTCGTTGCTGTGTTGCGGCGCCCAGCCTGTCGCCTTGAGCCGGTCATTGGCGATCACCCAGGGGTGCATGAGATACGGCACGACCCCGGGTGGCACGTCGCCGATGCCACTCTCCCAGGTACGCGCGAGCGCGCGCTCGAGCGCCTCGGCCGGCAGCGGCGGCACGAGCGGTCGTGGCAACAGCTCACGCGCGGCCTCGTCGTCGAGCCATCCGTCGGCGGCGACGTTGTAGACACCGGGAAGGTCGGTGTGCACCGCGAGGACGAGCGCGGCGACAAGGTCGTCGACGTGTACGGCTTGCACCGGCGGGGTCGCACCCCGCACCCGCAACGGTGGCCGGCCGAGGAGCAACCGCGACGGCAACCGCTCCGCGCCCGGTCCGAGCACCGGCGCGCTGCGGAAGGTGGTGACCGTCACGGCGGGATGGCCCTCGTGCCAGTCGGCGAGCAGTCGCTCCACCTCGGCCGCGTGCAGCGCGGGCGAGAACCCGGCGTTGGGCCGCAGCGGCGCCTCCTCGGTCAGTGGCACGGGGTTGTTGGGCCACGCGCCGTAGACGGACGCGCTCGACACCCGGATCAGCTTACGGACTCCGACCGCGGCCGCAGCATCCATGACGCGGCGCGAGCCGTCGACGTTGACATGCGCCATGAGTGTCTCGTCGGGGATCGGGTCGACGACGCCTGCGAGATGCACGACGACGTCGACGCCCTCGAGCAACGGCTTCAGCTCCGCGCGGGCAATGTCGACCTGCTGGAACTCGAGGTTGTGCACCCGTCGCTGCGGCTCGCGCACGTCAAGGCCCACAATGCGCTCGACATCCTCGGCCAAACGCGTCAGTAACCGCTGGCCCACCAGCCCGGAGGCTCCAGTGATCGCGACAGACACCACCTCCATAGACTGACCGCGTGGGCGACACTCCTCAACCCGGTGGTCCCGAGGATCCCGACGATCCTGACGACTCGTCGCCGCGCGCCGACTCGCCCTTCCCCGGCATTCCGGGGTTTCCGTTCGGCGGGGGCGGGCTCGACATCGCCGATCTGATGCGGATGCTGCAGTCGGAAGGGCCCGTCAACTGGGACATCGCCGGCCAGGTCAGCTCTTGGGTCGCGCTCGATGGTGGTGTCGAGCGCCCGGTCGATCCCGCTGATCGCGAGCAGCTCGCCGAGCTCGTGCGCGCGGCGCAGACGCACGTCGTCGCCGAGACCGGTCTTGCCGCGAGCTTCGCCGTTCCCATGCAAGTGCTGACGCCGAAGGCCTGGGCCGACCTCCACCTCGACGCTCTCCGAGTGGTGCTCGAGGCGCTGGCAACGACCCTCGGCGACGCGATGCGCGGCGACGAAGACGAGCCGCGCGGCGACACCTTGCAGGATCCCACGCTCGAGGCCGAGTCGATGGAGGGCGCCGCGTTCGACATGGAGATGTTCGCCGGGATGCTGCCGATGCTCGCGCCCGTGCTGCTCGGCATGCAGGCCGGATCGATGATCGGCTACCTCGCGCAACACGCGCTCGGCCGCTACGACCTTCCGTTGCCTACGAGCGACGCACCAAGCCTCTGCTTCGTCGTGCAGAACCTCGACGCGTTCGAAGAGGCGTGGTCATTGCCGCGCGCCGACCTCCGCTTCTACTGCGCGTTGCACGAGGTCACGCACGCGGCGCAACGGTCGGTGCCGTGGGTGCAGCAGCGCCTGGTCGAGCTCGCGACGCGCTACGTGTCGTCGTACGAGATCGACCCCAGTGCATTCGAAGCCGAGTTCGGTATCATCGACCCGACCGACCCGAGCTCGATGAGCGGCATCGCCGAGCACCCCGAGGCCCTGCTCGGTGCGATGCAGTCACCGCGTCAACAAGCGTTGCTCGAGGAGCTTCAGCTCTTCACGTCGGTGCTCGAGGGATACACCGACAGCGTGCTCGAACGCATCGGTCGCAAGCTCGTCCCCACGTTCAACCAGATTCACGAGGCAATGAAGCGGCACCGCGTCGAGCGAGGCGAGGCCGCCCGGTTCATCGAAGGCCTGCTCGGGCTCAAGCTCGACCGCGAGCACTACGAGCAGGGCGAAGCGTTCTGTCAGGGGGTACTGGAGCGTGCCGGGCCCGAGGGGCTCAACCGCCTGTGGACGCGCGCGTCGATGCTTCCGACCCGACCCGAGCTCGAGGCCCCCGGGCTGTGGCTCGCGCGCATCGACCTCCCAGAGGGCTGAGCAGTGAAGATCGGCGTGCTGGGCGCGGGCGTGATGGGCAGCGGCATCGCGCAAGTCACCGCCAAGGCGGGGTACGACACCGTCTGCTACGACGTCGACGCCACCGCGCTCGCACAGGGGCGCGAGCACGTGATCAACGGTCGCCACGGCTTCGAGAGCGGGGTCGCACGCCAGAAGTTGACGCGCGAGGAGGCCGACGCGGCGCTCGCGCGACTCGCGTTCACCGATCGCTTCGATGACGCCGCCGCGGCAGATCTCGTGATCGAAGCCGTTCCCGAGCGCATCGACTTGAAGATCCGTGTGTTCCGAGACCTCGACCGGGCCGCGCCGGAGACGACGATCCTGGCGTCCAACACGTCGGGCTTCCCGATCGCGGCGCTTGCTGCCTCCACCGACCGGCCCGATCGTGTGATCGGCTGGCACTGGGCCTCCCCTGCGCCGGTCATGCGCCTGGCAGAGATCGTTCGCACGCGCGACACGAGTGAGGAGACGATCGAGGTCGTGCGCGAGGTTGCGACCGCGTGCAACAAGCACCCGATCGTGGTCAACGACACCGCGATGTCATGGGGCTTCGTCACGAACCGCGTCTACTTCGCCATGATCGTCGAGGCGCAGAAGGTCGTGCACGAGGGCGTCGCCACGGCCGATGAGGTGGATCAGCTGATGGTCGACTGCTTCCGCTGGCCGGCCGGGCCGTTCGGAATGGTGAAAGGCGCCACCGAAGGCTGGAGCTGACCTCTTCTTTCCCATTGATGTCGGTGGGTCAGAAGTGGGTCCAGGCGAACGGGGCGCGGTCGGCTGCGAACATCGCGTCGGCCCGGGCCACCGCACCATCCGTGTGCTCCTCGACCCGGCCGGTCTGTGCGAGCACGCCGAAACGTGTGTCGCCGAGGTAGGCGCCGCCGAAGTCGTCGACACGCAGCACGAGGTCGGGCGACGCATCGGTGCGCGCCGCGCTCGCACCGTCGGGGCCGGCGTCGAGCGTGAACCGCCCGGCCGCGCCGCCGTCAGGTCGGAGGTCGTCGCGCAGCTCGAGCACGAGGCGGCCCTCCACTGTGTACCCGCGGGCCTCGAGCGCGCGGGGCGCGTCGAGCACGCGCAGCCACAGCCAATCGGCGACGCCGGTAACTTGCATCGCCCGCGGCGAGACGAGCATCCACGGCAACGGCGTGTCGAGCGGCACGTTGTCGGAGTGGATCGTGGTGGTGAGATCGATCCCGCAGAGAAACTGCCAGAGCGCGCGGCCGGCTTCGTCGGTCGCCGGGATCACGTCGAACACGTCGACGGTGCCGGCCTCCTGATTCGCGGGATCGCGGCGCACCCAATAGCTCGCGAGCCCGTCGATCCCGCGATCGCTCTCGAACACGACGGCGTAGGGGATACCGCGCGGCCTCGGGCGGGGATCGAAGAACTCGTCGCCCCACCACGGCTTTGGCCGCGCGACCGCACCGGTACGGGTGCGCCGCACCTGCTCGAACAAGTCCATCGCGACGACCTCGGCCTCCGAGCGGTCGACCAGGCGCAGACGACCGGCGGGCGGCGCATCGCGAAACTGCACGCGGCCCCGGTCGAGCTCCACTTCGAGAGCGCGCGTCGCGACACCGAAACCGAAACGCGAATAGATGCCGCCCTCGGACGCGGTGAGAATCGCCACCGGCTCGTTGCGGGCCGCGGCATCGTCGAGGAGACCACCCATCATCGCCCGGAGGACTCCGCGGCGCCGGTGGGTCGGCAGCACGGACACCCAGCTCAACCCGGCCGCCGGGATCGGCGCCGCGCCGGGCGGTGTCACCTCGAGCGAGTAGTTCCGGCTCGCGCCGACAAGATCGTCGCCGTCGAACGCCGCAAGCGTGCGGTCGAAGTCGTGCGTGGCCCAGCCGTCGGCGCGGTCGGGCTCCGGGATGAAGCCGAAGCCCACGCTGTCGACGCGGACAAACGCGGGGAGCTCGCCGCGGGTGATGGGTCGGAGCTCGACGTCCATGGCCCTCCGTTGTAGTCGCCAATGGTGATCGCGTGCAGCGAGATTCGACTTACTGCTTGCCCGCGTCGGGAGGGTCGGGGCGAGCCGGCGCGGCGGTCGGTGGGAGGTCGTAACGCGGCGGGAGATCGTACGGCGGCGGCTCGTTTTGTGGACGCCCCGATCCGCGCACCGGACGCCGCAGGCCCCCGCGACGCAAACGCTCGAGCCGCGCCGAGCCGGGGACGCGGCGCGGCGGTCGCGCGATCTTGTCGTGGGCGGCGCGCAGCCCTCCGAGGTACGAGAGCCCGGCGAAGCCGAGGACGATCGAGATCAAAAAGAACCCCACGCGCTCGGTCAGCAGATCGAGGAACACCACCGCGACGAGCGCGCCCATGACCCACGTGAGCTGGAAGCGAGTCTCGAACCGGGCGAACGCGCGGCCGCGCAACTCCTCGGGGCCGTCCCGCTGGAGGATGCTGTCGAATCCGACTCGGCCCGCCGCAGCACCGAGCGCCACGGACGCGGCCACGGCCACGAACGCGACCTCGTTCGACGAGCGTGCGCCGATGAGCGCGATGACCGCGGGCCCGAGCAGGGCCCCTGCCAGGATCAGCTCCTCGCGAATGTGACGGCGTAGCCACGGCGCGATGACGACGCCGATGAAGCCGCCGAACGCGCTCGCGACCAGCACGAGGCCGAAGTAGAGCGCGCCCTCGTGGGCGCGCTTCAGGGAGAACGCGGCGAAGAACGTGAGGAAGCCCACGACACCGCGCAGCACCCCCATGGCCGTGCCCGCGAAGACGATGCTCGGTGCGTGCAGCTCCTCGCGCTCGACCGGAGTCTCGTCGGGGGGAACGCGCCGGGCCTTCGGAATTCTCGTCCCGAGCACCGCGGCGAGTACGAACACGGCGGCGGCGAACAGCAGCGACCATTCCGATCCGAAGAGCTTGTAGATGCCGGCCGCCGGGAGGCCGCCGGCCACGACAGCGACGACGCTGATCAGCGCGAGGCGCGAGTTGGCATCCACCAGCTCGTCGTGGCGAGGCACGAGCGCGGGCACGAGCGCGCTCTTGGCAATTTGTTGCGTCTTCGCGAGCACGAGGGTGCCGAAGGCAAGCGGGTAGAGCAGGAGACCCTCGGCGCCGTGCTTCGTAACCGACCGGGCCATGAACACGCAGAACACGGCCCGCCCGATACAGGACACGACCACCATCATCCGGCGGCCACCACGCGTACGGTCGAGCGTGGGACCGAGGAACGGGGCGATCAGCGCGAACGGCGCCATCGTGAGCGCGAGGTACAGGAGCACCTTGGGACGTGCCGCGCTGGTTGTCGCAGAGAAGAAGATCGTGCCGGCGAGTGACACCGTCACACAGGCGTCACCACACATGCTGGCGGCGTGCGCCATCGCCAGGCGCGCAAATGGGGTTGCTCCCGTGTACCGGATGTCGGGATTGCGAGCCACGATTCCTATGCTCGCACTCGCAGCGCCGTCTTCACACCCGTCGCATCACCGCGGCGAACGTTCACCCATCTGTCACCGCCTTGTGCGCTGATCGAAACAGTCCCCACATGGGCGTTCGATACTGTGCTGCATGCAGCAACGTCGCTGCGGCCGCGTGATCGGCGGCCTCGGGGGAAACGGACCCTGCACCGCGTTCCTCCCCAGCCGCAGCCGGAACCCCCCTTCCGGCCCGGCCTCCGACGGCCCGCCCGCTCGCCCCCCGGGCGGCGCGGGCCGTCGCCGCGCCCGGTTTG
>DASVIY010000017.1:0-10725 GCA_036386195.1 Acidimicrobiia bacterium
GGTGTGAGCCTGATGAGTGACGCAAGAACGGAGCGCGGCGGCGGGAGAGGCCCATGGCTCCCGCGCCTGTGAGCACGAGGCCTGCGCCTAGTAGCGCGAACGTCGTGGTGACTGCGCCGCCGGTTGCGGGCAGGGTGCCCGCGGGCGTGGCGACCGCCGGTGTAACGGTCGCAGCGGCGGGATCGTTTGTGAGCGCAAACGTGGCGTTGACGTCGGCGAAGGCCGCGGTGGCGTTTGCGGTGTAACTCCCGACGTTGTCGTTGGCAGTCAATGTCGGTGACGTCGCGACGCCGTGCGCGTCAGTGATCGCGGTCGCGATCGTCGAGCCGTCGCGGAACGTCCCGCTCGCGCCCGCGTCGGGTGCAGTGAACGTGATGGTTGCCCCGACGAGAGGCGTGCCATCGGGATCGAGCACGATCGCGACGAGCGGGCGCGCGAACGGGGTCTTGACGGTCGTCGCTTGCTCGTCGACGACGGGAGGACCGGGATCGACGTGCCACGGCGCGCCGGTGCTGACGCGGGCCAGCGCGTTGGCGCCGAACTCGACGACCCACAGCCGGCCGTCCACGCCGGTGCCGATTCCCGCGGGTTGCGAGTTGGCATCGGGGAGCGCGTATTCGGTGACCGTTCCGTCGGCAAGGACCCGGCCGATCTGGTTGGCGGTGAGCTCCGTGATCCACATGTTGCCGTCGGGGCCGGTCGCGATTCCCAGCACGCCGCTGTTCACGGTCGGCACGGGAAACATCGTGACCACACCGGAAGTCGTGATCCGGCCGATCTGGTTCGTTGTCTGAGCAGTGAACCAGAGGTTGCCGTCGAGGCTTGCCGCGATCGTTGTCACGAGCACACCGGACGGCGTCGGGAACTCCGTGATCGATCCGGCGGGTGTGATCCGGCCGATGAGTTCAGCGGTGCGCTCACCGAACCAGAGGTTGCCGTCGGGCCCGGCCGTCATACCCGTGGCCTCCGACGCGCTGGGTATGTGAAACGGAGTGAAGACCCCGGCAGTCGTCAGCTTGACGATGTCGGGATTCGGAAATGCCGAGTACCAGAGGTTGCCGTCGCCGGGGCCGTTGGTGATGAAGCTCACCTTGTCGTTGTTGTCGGGGACGACGACGTTGCCGAACGTGCCGTCGGTGCTGATCCGGCCGACCGAACCGGTGTCCTGACTGAAGTACAGCTTGCCGTCGGGACCGCGGGCGATGATGTTCGGACCGACATTGAATCCGGGAGTGTCGAACTCGGTGATCACGCCGCTCGGCGTGATCCTTCCGATCTTGTTCGCGTCGTGCTCGGTGAACCACATGTTGCCGTCGGAGCCGGGCACCGCGGTGACGGGTCCGGAGCTCGGCGTCGGAATCGAGAACTGCGTGATGGTCCCGGCCGAGTCCGCGCTCGCAGGCGACATGACAACCAGAGGCGCGAGGAGGCCGATCGCGGCGCCGAGCGCGCCGAAGCGGAGGCGGTGTCGAACGAATCCCGCGCCGCGCACGTGTCTCCCACCGCCGCCAATAGTCCGCTTCGAATATCGGCAGGCGGCGCAGGCGCCTTGACTGGCGGCTCAGCGAATCGGGCGTACGTCCCAGACCGCGGCGACGGGCACCCGACGCGCGCGGTCACCGCGCGACGCGGGGGAGAAGCGCAGCACGGATCCGTGTTGCTCGACGCCTTCGAGGTGACCGACCAGCCGAGCCCACTCGCTCCGGTCCGATCGGTGCCGCACGGTGATTTCCTTGCCGCGGGCCAGGGCGAGCCGCTCGTCACACCAGTACCGCCATCGACCGTCCGGGCCGCGCCGTGCAGGACGCGCGACACGCACCTCATGGCGGTCGTAGGAGCGCACCAGCCGTTCGGCGCGTTCCACGCCGATGAAGCGACGCGTCGCGTCGAGCAACGCCCGCGCGAACGTCAGGCCGTGGTCGGTGAGGTCGTTCTCGGTGTCGAGGCCCCAGTGGACGAGCTCGTGGAGCACGACCCCGGCGGTGCGGTAGTTCGGCGGGATCGTGATGCTGGTTTCGGTCTCGTCACGCCGGTAGAACGCCGTCGCCACTCGGAGGCCCGGCCGCAGCTCCGGCAACGACGCCAGGCCGCGGGTGGGGAACCGCCGGCGCCACCACGCCGAGTCGACCACGCGCTCCATGAAGCGCTCGCAATCGCGGAGCTCGGGGAGCGGTGAGCCGGGGATGCGGTGCTCGGCGCGGTACAACCGGCCCTGTTGTGAGTCACGAGGAGGTCGGCGCGCGGACATGTTCGGATCATTCCCGCCCGGCCGCCGATCATTCCTATGGAGGAGAAATGATTCATGCGATCGAAACGCGTCGCGTCACACACGCGCGGCCTCGACCCTCCAGACGTCGGCGGTGCGCACCCGACGGCCGGCTCCGTCGTCGGCGAAACGCAGCGCCGCGCCGCCCGTCTCGAAGCCGGCGAACACCGACGTCACGGTGCTCAGCCCGCCGCCGGCCGCGTGATGATGCACCGTGAGCCGTCGCCCCTTGCCGAGGCGCAGCCGCTCGTCCCAGCCGTAATGCCAGCGGCCGTCAGGGCCTTGTCGTGCAGGCCGGGCCACGTGCACCCCTGAGTCCCGGTACCGCGCGGCCAGCGCATCGGCACGATCGGGCCCGCAGAACTCCGCGGTCGCGTCGAGCAGGATGCGGGCGAACGTGCGGCCGTGGTGGGGCAGGTCGTCGACCGCCGCCATGGCCCAGTGCACCAGCTCGTGGAGCACCACGCCCTTCGTGCGGTACCGGCGGGGGAGCGTGATCGTCGGCCCGTCGGGATCGACCCGAAAGAAGGCCTGGCGGGCGCCGTTGCCCGGCCGCAACCGGGGGACGGCGTCGATCGTGTGCTCGGGGAACCGGGCTTGCCACCAGAAGGTACCGACGACCCGGTCGGCGAACGTCGCGCACGCGTCGAGACCGGGCAGCGGGCTCGACGGGAGCGGTGTCTCGGCAAGGTAGACGCGGCTGCGCTGTGCATCGCGGGGGGTTCGGGTGGAGCCCATCCCTGTTTGTAGCGCGTCGGACGTGCGGCCTCGGGGATTCAGCCCCGGAACTGGAGCGGCGAGTCGGCGACGAGGGACTGTGGCGCCCGGTACGGGCGCTCTGCCTTCGACACCATGATCCCGTGCTCGGCTCGCAACGCGGCCATGCCGGCGTTGCGCCCCGTGTAGCTCGGCGGCTGTTGCAGCATCCAGACGATTCCTTCGGCAGCCACCTCGGTGGGCTCCCAATCGGAGTAGTCGGCCCCGGGGGTGTTGGCGACGAAGCCCTCGGACGCGACCGGCACGTCGATCCGGAAGGTGTTGACGGCGACGTCGAACGGCCGGAGCTGCGCCGCGAGCGACACGGTGAGATGTTCGAGGGCCAGCTTCGACATCCCGTACGCCATGAGCCCGGGGAAATAGTTGAGCGCGGCTGCCGACGACACGTTGAGGATCGCGCCGTCACGCCGTGCCTTCATCCCCGGGACGACCGCGCGGGCCGCGACGAGCGGGGCGCGGAGGTTGATCGCGAAGATCAGGTCGTGGCGCTTCAACTCGAGGTCGATGTCACCCGGGAAGGTGATCGCGGCGTTGTTGACGAGGATGTCGACGGAGCCGAGCTGTTCGACGGTCGTCGCGACCATGCGCTCGGTCTCGGCTTCGCTCGCGAGATTCGTCGGCACTGCGATCGCACGGCCGCCTGCGTCGTCGATGCGGCCTACGGTTTGGTCGATCGTGCCCGGGATCGGCAGCGGGCTGGCATCGGTTGCGCGCGCCGCACACGCGACCGCGACACCTTCACGGGCCAGCGCGAGCGCCACCGCTGCCCCCACCCCGCGGCTCGCACCGGTGACGATCGCGACTTTCCCGTCGAGGTCCATCCGCCCACGCTACCCACCCGGATGACGCCGGTGCGTCCGACCGTTTGTGCAATCGTGGCCCCTATAGCGGACCCGATCGAACAAACGCCGTCGTCTTAGAGCGCGAAGCAGCTCGTCGACAGCTTTTGACCGAGGAGCGCGGTGCGCACGAGCCCGTACACCGAGCCGTCGATGATCAAGCCGAGATGGCCCACGACGCGCAGCCAGCAGAAGTTCTGCAGGAGGGCATTCGTCGCGCCGTCGTTGAGTGACGCGTTCCACACCGGTCGCACCAACTCGTCCTCCGCGGTGAAGATGGCGGTATACGCGACGCTGCCGGGAGTGTCGTCACCCGCATTGAGAATGCCGAGGAACGCGGAGCCGACGGCCATCTGTTGACACGCGACGATCGAGAGACAGTTGAAGAAGAACGTGCCCAGGTTCGCGAGCGCGGTGCCGTACTGCGGCGTGCCGAGACTCACGTAGCGCCCGACCTTGGCGGTGCCGCCGAGGTACTTCAGGTAGTAGCGGCTGACAAGCCCGCCTTCCGAGTGGCCCACGAGGTCGACCTTTGTCGCGCCGGTGAACGCCAGCACCTGGTCGACGCGGGTCTTGAGTGCCTCCGCGGACGCGACGATGTCGCCGGAGCCGAAGCCCGGGAGCTGGAAGATGTTCGTGGTGAAGCCGCTCGCTTGCAGTCGCGCTGCGAGCGGGTCGAGTGCCCACCCGGGTGACGAGAGCCCCGCCACGAGCACGACCGGATCGCGTGACGCGGCTGCCGCTGCCGTGGCGGCCGGCGGCGAGGGATCCGTTGTCGGCCCACAGCCGGCGAACACGCCGACGAGTGCCACCACGACCAACGATGCAGCAAGCCTTCGTCGCATGCGTAGCCCCCTTGCGGCGCGCCCGTGCCGGCCGCTCGAAGGACCGTAAACCCATCACCGCGCGATGACAACGGTGACGTTGTTCAGCGCGCCGACGGCAGTGCGGGCAATGTCTGCTCGACCGACAGGTTTGCCGCGTAGAGGTCACCGAGATGCTCGACCCGGTCGATCGCGTCCTCGGTCTCGAACGAGAGCGCTCGCGCGTCGTGCGCGGCGATCGCGTCGCTCGCCTCGTCCCAGGTGATGGGCGTCGAGACCGTCGGTCGGGTGTTGCCGCGCAGGGAGTACGCGCACACGGTTGTCTTCGACCGGTCGTTCTGGCTCCAGTCGACGAAGACCTTTCCGCGTCGTTCTTCGCGTCGCATGATCACCGTGACGCGTTTCGGATTGCGTGTAGCGAGCAGCTGGCCGAGGGCGCGCGCGAAGCGTTTCGTGTCGTCGTCGGTCACTTTGGTGTGCAGGGGCACCGCGAGATGGAGCCCTTTCGACCCCGATGTCTTGGCCACTGTTTGCAGGCCCAGCTCGTCGAGGAGCTCGCGCAGCTCGATGCCGACGCGCGCGCAGTCGAGGATGTCGGCGCCGGGCCCGGGATCGAGGTCGAACACCATCGAGTCCGGCCGCCCCTGCGAGCTCACGCGCGCTTGCAGCGTGTGCAGCTCGAGCGCGGCGAGGTTGGCCATCCACACCAGCGTCGCCAGCTCGTCGACCACACAGCCGACGATGGGGTCGTCGGGATCGCCGTAGGCCGCGCTGCGCACCCATTCGGGCGCGTGCGGCGGACAGCGCTTCTCGAAGAAGCGCTCCGCCTCGACGCCGTTGGGCCAGCGCACCATCGTGACGGCCCGGTCCGCGAGGTGGGGGAGCATGGCCGGCCCGATGCGCGCGTAGTAGTCGACGACCTGGGCTTTCGTGAATCCCGCTGCCGGGTACAGAACCTTGTCGAGGTTCGAGAGACGGAGGTGGCGGCCTGCAATCTCGACGGTGCTCACCGGGCGCGTGTCGTCCCGTTGCCGGTCGGGAGCGTGCACCGCGGCACCATGACCTGCGAACCTAGTGCCCTCGACCGAGGAGGTGGGCCCTGTGCCCAGCGCCATCTGGACCGGATCGATCAGCTTCGGCCTCGTCGCGGTGCCGGTGCGGCTCGTGACGGCCACGAAGTCGCGCGACGTGCGCTTCCATCAGCTCGAAGCGGGCACCGGATCGAGGATCCGGTACCGCCGGGTCTCCGACTCGACCGGCGACGAGGTGCCCAACGAGAAGATCGTCAAGGGGTACGAGCTGTCCGCGGGCCAGTACGTGGTGGTCGAGGCCGACGAGATGAAGGCGCTTGCTCCGAAGGCCAGCCGCATGATCGAGATCGAAGACTTCGTCGACCTCGCGCAGATCGATCCGATCTACTTCGAGCAGCCCTACTACCTCGTGCCCGACAAGAGCGCGGCCAAGCCCTACCGCCTGCTGGTCGACGCCATGACCGAGTTGCAGAAGGTGGCGGTCGGCCGGCTCGTGATGCGGTCGAAGGAGACCCTGGTCGCGATCCGTCCGCTCGACGGCGTGCTCTGCATCGAGACGATGCGCTACGCCGACGAGGTGATCCCCGCCGACCAGATCGAGGGCGTGCCCGACGAGAAGGTGGAGCCCACCAAGAAGGAGCTGTTGATGGCGCGTCAGCTCATCGAGGCGCTGTCGGGCGACTTCGAGCCCGACAAGTACCACGACGAGTACCGCGAAGAGCTGCTGGCGCTCATCGACAAGAAGGCGGCGGGGGAGGAGATCGTGGCCGAGCCCGAGCCCGAGGAACCGGCCAAGGTGCTCGACCTCATGGCCGCGCTCGAAGCGAGCTTGGCGCGCACCGGCAAGGGTGACGCGGGGGGCGACACCAAGGCCGCCAAGGGTGCGAGGTCGTCGGGCGGCGCGAAGAAGGCACCCGCCAAGAAGGCGGTGGGGGCGAAGAAGACCCGGGCGACCAACGGCAAGAAGCCAGCCGCCAAGAAGTCGACGCGGGGCCGCAGGTCAGCCTGAGCGCGCGGCGGGCCGTGCTACGACGCGCGGCGCTCCAAGGTCACGGTCCCGCGCACGGGCAGCGGGGTGATCTCTGCGCCGTGGTCGCTTTCGAGCCAGCCGCACTCGCGGCACAGGTGCAGCTCGGGATCGACACGGAACTCGTGGCACGGCTCGAAACGAACCGTGTCGGTGACCAGCTCGTCTGCGGGGTCGAATGCCATCAGGTCCTCCTGTACAGCGCTCGAATTACACGCATGTAATTCCCAAATGTACCGGACGCCGCTGCCGTCCTCGGGGACCGCCTCGCCGTGCCATGACCCACGATCGCAGGGGGGTGTGACAGTTATCCGGGCGCGTCCGCTGATGTGGCCGAATCCCGACCCGAAGGAAGCATTCTTGCGTCGGAACCGGGGTGACATCCCGGCTGCTGACGCAAGAATGAGACGTAGGCTGCACGGCATGGGCAAGAGCAGCACTGTCGCCACCGGCTCGATTGCGCCCGACTTCACCCTCCCCAGCGCGACCGGCGGTGAGATCACGCTGTCGTCCTATCGAGGGCGGTCGGTCGTGCTGGTGTTCCTGCGGGGCTTCGCCTGACCGTTCTGCCGCCGGCATCTCGCGCAGTTGCGCGACGACTACGTGATGTTCACCGCCCTCGACGCCGAGGTGCTCGCGATCTCGGCTGAGAGCGTGCCGGCCGCGCAGGCGTTCCTGAAGTCGAATCCGCTGCCGTACCCGTGTGTCGTCGACGCCGACCACGCGGTGTTCGACGAATGGGACGTGACGAGCAAGCTCATGGCACTCGGCCAGCGCCCGGGCCTGTTCGTCATCGACGAAGACGGCAAAGTCCTGTTCGACAACGTCGGCAACCAGCAGTTCAACATCCCCGACAACGCCCAGGTCCTCGAGATACTCGAGACCGCGCGCTACGCGTAATCCGACCCGTCGAAGACGGGTCAGGTCGCGACTTGCACGCTCCTGTCGTCGCGCCACTCGCGCAGCACCAGGTATTGGCCCTTGAGCGCGGCACGGTCCCAGGCGCCGAAGCCCATCGTGGTGCCGTCGACGCCGGACGCGGCCGGGAGCTGCTTGACCCGTTCGAGGCCCTCTTTGAGCCCGGCGCGGTCGGTGGCGTCGGCGCGTGTGATCGCCTCGCCGAGCAGCCGGCCGATGTCGTACGCGGCGCAGCCGATCGGGCCGGCCGCTGTCCGCCGCGACTTCTCCCGCAGCGTCCGGCGGACGGCGTTGTCGTCGGCGATGCCGTCGAGGTACTCCCAGCCCGCCCACGCGGCGCGCCAGTCCGGCTTGGCGTAGCCGAACATCAGCGCCGAGTTGGCGACGACCGGGATCGACCACCCCGCCGCGATGATCGTGAGCGCAACCGCCCGCGATGACGCGCCGAGCCCGAGGTACACGAGGCCCGCGGGCTCCGTGGCGCGCAACTCGGTGACGACGGCCTCCACGTCGTCCGTGGTCGGACTGATCGCGCGCGTGCTCGTGATGTCGAGACCGAGACTGGCGGCAGCCCAGCCGAAGCATTCGCGGTAACGGTCACCGACGATGGAGTCGTCGTGCACGATTGCCACCCGACGCACGCCGCGCTCGAACAGGCGGCGCGCGAGCACCGGCGGCTCCTCTTCGAGCGATCCGACCTGGTACTGGAACATCCACTCGCTCCGGGTGCGCTCCCCACCCGTGTAGTTGATGCACGCCAGCCCGGCCGCGTCCGCAAGCTCGCGCGCGATGACGCCGTTGTCGCTGATCGACGGCCCGACGACCATCGCCGCGCCGCCCTCGTCGAGTGCGTGGAAGCCGGCGGTCAGATCCTCGGGCGTTCCCGACGGCAGACCCTGTGCGTGCTCGCGCCGTAACTCCACGTCGACCGAGCTGCCGCGCAACGCGGCGACGTCGTCGAGCCCGAGGCGGATGTCGTCTTCGAAGCTCGCGCCCTCGTCGGGCTGGGGGAAGTCGAACAGCAGACCGACAACGATGTTCGTAGCCATTGGCGTCGCAGTCTTCACGTTGTCCGCCCGACATGCGACTGCCGTGCCGGCGCGCTGGCTACAGTCCCGCCACGTGCAGGCAGGGGGCTCGTGAAACAAGGACGCCAGTCCCGGCAACATCCCGTCGGCGCCGACGCGGGCACGAGCCGGCCGCCTGTCCGGCGCCGGCGGTCGCCGCGCCGCACGCGGCCGTCAGTGATCGACCGGCTCCGCTACCGGCTCGACAGCGCGTTCTCGCGCGGCAACAGCGTGGTGATCCTGTGGCTCGCGGCCGTCGTCGGGGCCGTGATCCTCGCCGCGGCCGTGATCGTCACGATCCTCGACGTCTCCTACGGCAACTCGAGCGGGAAGGGCCTGCTCGAGGACGGATGGCAAAGCCTCCTGCGTGTGCTCGACACCGGCACGATCGCCAACGACAGCGGCTGGCCCACGCGCATCGTCGCGCTCGTCATCACGCTCGCGGGCATCTTGATCGCGAGCTCACTGATCGGACTCGTTGCCACCGGCATCGACCGCAAGATCAACGACCTGCGCAAAGGTCGTAGCCGCGTGATCGAAGAGCACCACACGCTGATCCTCGGCTGGTCGCCGCGACTGTTCGGTGTGATTCGCCAGCTGGTCCTCGCCGGCGACGTCGGCGCACGCAGCTGCATCGTCGTGCTCGCCGACCGCGACAAGGTCGACATGGAAGACGAGATTCATGCGCGCGTCGGAGACACCCACAAGACTCGAGTGCGCTGCCGCACCGGTGATCCGGCTAGTCCCGCCGACCTCGAGCTCGTGAACGCGTTCGCAGCGAAGTCCATCGTCGTGCTCGGCGGTGCCGACGACGGTGATGCCGAAGCGGTGAAAGCGGTGCTCGCCGTCATGGCCGACGATCCGGAGCTCGAGCGCGCCCACGTCGTGGCGGAGCTCTCGGACGAGCACAACGCCCAGACGCTGCGCGACGCGAGCAACGGCCGCGTCCTCGCGGTGCGGTCCGCGTACGTGATCGCGAGCGTGACGGCACAGGCCTGCCGCCAGAGCGGCTTGGCGGCCGTCTTCCAGGAGCTGCTCGACTTCGAAGGCGACGAGCTGCACTTCGCGCGGCTGCCCGAGCTCGATGGCCGGCCGTTCGGTGTCGCGCTCGACGCGCTCGACGACTCGACGCTGCTCGGAGTACGCCACGGCGACGGCAGCATCGTGCTCAACCCGCCGATGGACACGGTGCTCACCGGCGACGACACGGTGATCGCCATGTCCGAGAACGACGACACGGTGCGATGCAACGGCTCCGGGGTCGCCACGCAGGCGCCGCCTCCGCCGGTCGATGCCGTCCCGCAACGCGCGCCCGAGCAGCTGCTCGTGATCGGATGGAACCCGCTGGGGGCGCAGATCATGCACGAGCTCGACCAGTTCCTCGCGCCCGGGTCGACGGTCGAGGTGCTGGTCGACGAAGTGCTCGTCCCCGCCGGCGAGCATGTCGTCGAGCCCGCGCTCTCCAACCTTGCGGTGTCGTTCCACGTCACGGAAGGCGACCCGCACGTCGTGAGCCAACGGGCGCGCGCGCAGCGCTATCAGCACATCATTCTGCTCGGCTACCGCACGGGCATCTCGGCTGCCAACGCCGACGCGCGCACGTTGCTCTCGCTCTTGCAACTTCACCGGTGCCTGCACGAAGTGGGCGCCCGCGCGTCGACACGCATCGTGGCCGAGCTGCTCGACCCGGCCGACGTCGAGCTCGGGCGCGTCACGGCCGCCGATGACCTGATCGTCAGCGACGAGCTCGCGAGCCTGATGATGGCGCAACTCGCCGAGCGTCCCGAGCTCGACGTCGTGTTCAATGATCTCTTCGATGCAAACCGTGCGGTCATCAGCCTGAAGCCGGTCGAGTGGTACCTGCCCCCCGGGACGGTCGTGTTCGCGGCGTGCGTCGACGCGGCGCGCCGTCGCGGCGAAGTTGCCCTCGGCTACCGGCACGCGTCGGGAACCGGAGGGCTCGGTGTCTCGGGCGT
>DASVIY010000018.1:0-3305 GCA_036386195.1 Acidimicrobiia bacterium
GACGAGACGTTCGACTTCGCCCTCGACCAGCGGCAAGTCATCCGTGGCCATCCGACTCCTCTCGGCGGCCGAGGGTTACGCGGCGTGCAGAAACGAGGGCTAGCGGGTCTCCTTGTGCAGCGTGTGCTTGCGGTCGAAGCGGCAGTACTTCTTCATCTCGATCCGTTCGCGGTTGTTGTTCTTGTTCTTCATCGTGATGTAGTTGCGCCGCTTGCAGACCTCGCAGGCAAGCGTCACCTGCACTCTCTTATCGCTCGCCATATTTCGTGCTCCTGTGACTACGTGAGGATCTTGGTGACGCGGCCGGCGCCGACGGTACGGCCACCCTCGCGGATCGCGAACCGGAGGCCTTCTTCCATCGCGATCGGTTTCTGCAACGAGACCGTCATCTCGGTGTTGTCGCCCGGCATGACCATCTCAGTGCCCTCGGGCAACACGATCGTGCCCGTCACATCCGTCGTACGGAAATAGAACTGCGGATGGTAATTACTGAAGAACGGGGTATGACGCCCACCCTCCTCCTTGGTCAAGATGTACACCTGCGACGTGAACTCGGTATGGGGCGTGATGCTCCCCGGCTTCGCGAGCACCTGACCCCGCTCCACATCCTCTTTCTTCGTGCCCCGCAACAACGCCCCGATGTTGTCGCCCGCGCGACCCTCGTCCAACAGCTTGCGGAACATCTCCACACCCGTACACACCGTCTTGGACGTATCCCGAAGACCCACAACCTCGATCTCTTCACCGACCTTGACGATCCCGCGCTCCACCCGGCCCGTCACCACCGTGCCCCGACCCGTAATCGTGAACACATCCTCGATCGGCATCAAAAACGGTTTCTCCACATCACGCACCGGCTCGGGAATCGCCTCATCCACCGCCGCCATCAACTCGACGATCTTCTCCGACCACGCCGCGTCGCCCTCCAACGCCTTCAGCGCCGACACCCGCACAATCGGGATCTCATCCCCCGGAAACTCGTACTCGTTCAACAGCTCCCGCACCTCGAGCTCCACCAACTCGAGAATCTCCTCATCATCAACCATGTCCGTCTTGTTCAACGCCACCACAATCGACGGCACACCCACCTGCCGGGCCAACAACACATGCTCACGCGTCTGAGGCATCGGCCCATCAGTGGCCGCCACCACCAAAATCGCGCCATCCATCTGCGCCGCACCCGTAATCATGTTCTTGATGTAATCCGCATGCCCCGGACAATCCACATGCGCGTAATGCCGATTCGCCGTCTCATACTCCACATGCGCAATCGAAATCGTGATCCCCCGCGCCTTCTCCTCCGGCGCCTTATCAATCTCATCGAACGCCGTCACCATCACATTCGGATTCCCCGCCGCCAACACCTTCGTAATCGCCGCCGTCAACGTCGTCTTCCCATGATCAATATGACCAATCGTCCCAATATTCAAATGCGGCTTGTTACGCTCGAACTTCGCCTTCGCCATGGTGTTGTGTTGCTCCTTCTTGCGCGGTTACTCGCCCCGAACGCGTGCGGTGATCTCTTCTGCGATCGACATCGGCACCTGTTGGTACGAGTCGAATTGCATGGTGTACGTCGCGCGACCCTGCGTGCGCGAACGAAGGTCGGTAGCGTAGCCGAACATCTCGGCGAGAGGCACCTGAGCGTCGACGACGTGCGACGTGCCTCGCTGCTCCATGCCTTCGACCTTGCCCCGCCGTGACGACAGGTCGCCGATGACGTCGCCCATGTAGTCATCGGGCGTCACGACCTCGACTCGCATGATCGGCTCGAGGAGCACCGGCTTGGCCTGGCGGGCCGCCTTCTTGAACGCCATCGACCCCGCGATCTTGAACGCCATCTCGCTCGAGTCGACGTCGTGGTACGAGCCGTACGTGAGGATGATCCGCACGTCGACCATCGGGTAGCCGGCGATCACGCCACCGACGAGCGCCTCCTGGATACCCGCGTCGATCGACGAGATGTACTCGCGCGGGATCACACCGCCGACGATCTTGTCGACGAACTCGTAGCCACCGCCGGGGCCCGTGGGCTCGAGCGTGATGACCACATGGCCGTACTGGCCCCGACCGCCGGTCTGGCGGATGTAGCGCTCCTCGACCTTCTCGACCGTCTTGGTGATCGTCTCGCGGTACGCGACCTGCGGCTTGCCGACGTTCGCGCCCACACTGAACTCGCGCATCATCCGGTCGACGAGCACGTCGAGGTGCAGCTCACCCATACCGGAGATGATCGTCTGGCCGGTCTCGTCGTCGGTACGCACCCGGAACGTGGGATCTTCCTCGGAGAGTGCCGACAGCGCACGGCCCAGCTTGTCCTGGTCGACCTTGGTCTTGGGCTCGATCGCGACCGAGATGACCGGCTCGGGGAACTCCATGCGCTCGAGAATGATCGGCTTCTGCGGATCGCAGAGCGTGTCGCCGGTCGTCGTGTTCTTCAGGCCGACGACGGCCACGATGTCACCCGCGAATACCGCCTCTTTGTCTTCCCGGTGGTTGGCGTGCATCTGCAGGATGCGTCCGATGCGCTCCTTCTTGTCCTTGGTCGCGTTGAGCACCGCGCTACCGGCCGAGAGCTTGCCCGAGTACACGCGGAAGTACGTGAGCTTGCCGACATACGGGTCGCTCATGATCTTGAACGCGAGCGCGGCGAACGGCTCGGCGTCGTCGGGCTTGCGCGCCAGCGTGTCGTCGCCCTTGAGGTCAGTGCCCTCGATCGGCGGGACGTCGACCGGACTGGGGAGATAGTCGACGACGGCGTCGAGCAGTGGCTGCACGCCTTTGTTCTTGAACGCGCTGCCGCACAAGACCGGTACGACCTCACCGGCAACCGTGGCGGCTCGAAGTGCGGTACGCAAGTCGTCGGCGGTGATCTCCTCCTCGCCGACGTACTTCTCGAGGATCTTCTCGGCGAACTGCGAGACGACGTCGACGAGCTCGTGCCGCCAGGTCTCGGCGTCGGCGGCGAGCTCGGCGGGGATGTCGACGGTCTCGAAGCTCTCGCCCATGCCGTCCTCCCAGACCAGCGCCTTCATCTGGAGCAGGTCGACGACGCCAAGGAAATCGCTCTCCGCGCCGATCGGGAGCTGCACGACGGCCACGTTGGCGTCGAGGCGGTCGCGCATCATCGAGACGCAGCGCTCGAAGTCGGCGCCGACGCGGTCCATCTTGTTGACGAAGCAGAAGCGCGGCACGTTGTACTTGTTGGCCTGGCGCCACACGGTCTCGGTCTGCGGCTCCACCCCGGCAACCGCGTCGAACACCGCGACCGCGCCGTCCAAAACGCGAAGCGACCGCTCCACCTC
>DASVIY010000019.1:0-3501 GCA_036386195.1 Acidimicrobiia bacterium
AGCACGGTGCCCTTGGCTACCTGCTCGTCGAACTGGAGGACGGGCGCGACGATGAAGCCCTGCGCCTGCAACGCCTGAGTCGCTTCGGCCTGGGACAGATTTGTGACCGCGGGCACCGGGATGGGCGGCGGTCCGCGCGAGACGACGACGCTGACGCCGCCACTCGACGTCCAGCCACCGGCCGCCGGCGATTGCCCGATCACGGTGCCGGCCGGGTCGTCGGCGATGCGCTCCGTGACCGCCATACGCAGGCCGGCGCGTGCAGCACGAGCGGCCGCGTCGCTGCGCGTGCGACCGACGAGGCTCGGCACCGCGACGGTGCCGCCACCCGCCGCTCCTGCGAGCGCGAAGCCGGCCGCGATGAGGGCAAGGATGAGGACGGCCGCGACAACCGCCGGGACCCACCGCTTCGTTGCGGGATCGTGACGGCGTTTCACGCGACGGCGGATGACCTCCGGCTCCGACTCGATGATCGTGAGCTCGGCGTCCTGGTCGTACACCGCGCTGCGACCGATCTGAGTGGGGAACGGGTCGTCGACGTTGGGACCGATGCCCGCGAGCGTGAGGGGTCCGGGTGGCGGCAGACGCTTTGCCGCGTCCGCGAGTGCCTCACCCATGGTCGCCGCGTCGGGATACCGCTCTGCCGGGTCGGGACGACCGGCGCGTTCGATGACCGGCGCGAGCGAACCCATCTCGGGCGGGCCGAACACGGGCTGGTGCGCGCGTGCCGCGAGCGTGCCCAGCGGCGTGTCGGCGACGTTTGGCACGCGTCCGGTGACTGACTCGACCAGCACCAGCGCGAGCGCGTAGAGGTCGGCGCGGCCGTCGAGCGGGGAGCCCGTCGCCTGCTCGGGAGCGGCATAACGCGTCGTACCCATGACCGCACCCGCGGGCTCCGTCCAACTGGCCTCGGCGAGCGCGCGGGCGAGACCGAAGTCGGCGACGCGCACGATGCCGTGCTCGTCGAACAGCAAGTTGGACGGCTTGATGTCTCGGTGCACGAGGCCGCGCGTGTGTGAGTACTCCAGCGCGGCCGCCACTTGACGGCCGATGTGCGCGGCCTGCGAGGGCGTGAGGCGCACGTCGCGGTCGAGGACGCCGCGCAGGCTGCCGCCCTCGAGCAGCTCGAGGACCATGAAGGGCACGCCGTCCTCACCCCAGTCGTAGACGGCCATGACGTTGGGGTGGTGCAGCGAGGCGGCGAGCTGGGCCTCGGCCCGGAAGCGCCGCAGGAAGCCGGCGTCGTCGGCGAGCGCGGCATGCAGCACCTTCACCGCGACCCGGCGCCGGAGCCGGGTGTCGTCGGCCACGTAGACGCGACCGCCCGCGCCCGCACCGATCGGGGCGAGCAGGCGGTAACGCGCCGCGAGGACGCGGCCGGTCAGGTCGGCGACGCCGCTGAGCGCCATGCTGCAACCGTACCGGCCGCTTTGCACGAGATCGCGGCACTCGATTATCCGGTTGTGAAGACCGCCAGCCTTCTCCTCCGAACTGGCCCGCGTTTGCTCAAGGAATACCGAAGCGATCGCGGACCAGTTCGAATCGGGAAGCGTTCTCCTCGGAACTGGCCCGCGTTTGCTCAAGGAATACCGAAGCGATCGCGGGCCAGTTCGATTGGGGGTTAGCGTCGGCGTCGTGCCCGCCAGCTCGCGCTCCGCCTCACCGGGTTCACCGGGCGCGCGACGGCCGATCTTTCGTCATCCGTGGCGGATCGCGATCGTGATCGGCGTCCTCGTGGTCGTCGCCAACCTCGCGATCATCATCAACGCGGTCAGTGACACGTCGGACAAGAGCCGGGTGTTCCCGAGCGAGGTCGAAAATGTCAACCCTCCGCCCAACAGTGTGACAGGGCCGATCGACACCGTGAGCGCAGACCTGCGCAATGACCTCACCGGCGTCCTGATCATCGACCGTCAGGAAGTGCCGGAGGACCAGCTCACGCGTGACTCCCTGGCCGTGGTGTCGTTTCGGCCCGGTCCCGGCAAGGACCTCCGGCGCTTCAGCGCGGGCACGCATCAGGTCACGGTGCTGTATTGGGGTGCCACCAAACCCCGACCCAAGCACCCGGCCGGCTACTCGTGGTCGTTCCGCGCCGCGGCGTGAGACCTAGGTAGCGCCGACGTCGAGCACCGCCGCGCCGCGAACGTCATCGGACTTGATGGCGAGCAACGCGTCGTTGGCGGCCTCGAGCGGGAACACCACGAACGACGTGCGCACCCCGGCTTCCGCCGCGAGGATCATGAACTCTTCGGCGTCCCGTCGGGTCATGTTGGCCACCGAGCGCAGCGACCGCTCGCGCCACAGGAGTGCGTAGTCGAGCTGCGGTATCGGCGACATGTGGATGCCTGCGAGAGCCACCGTGCCTCCGGGGCGCACGACTTGGAGCGCGACGGGCACGAGCTCGCCCGCAGGCGCGAACACGACCGCGCGATCACACGACCCGGGCGGTCGCTCCGCGGCTTCACCCACCCAGCTCGCGCCGAGCTCACGAGCAAGCGCGCGGTGCGCTTCGCCCCGCGTCATCACGACAACTTCACAACCCCAATACCGGAGTACTTGCAGCGCAAGGTGCGCGGAGGCGCCGAAGCCCATCAGCGCGACGCGCTCACCTGGTTGCACCTCGGCCCGTCGCAACGCGCGGAAACCGATCACGCCTGCGCACAACAGTGGTGCCGCTTCGAGGTCGTCGAGCACATCGGGGAGCGCAACCGCGAATGCCTCGGGCACGGTGATCGCGTCGGCGTACCCGCCGTCGACGGTCCAGCCCGTGAACTCGGCGCGTTCGCAGAGGTTCTCCTCGCCGCGGCGGCAGAACTCGCAGACGCCGCACGTGTGATGCAACCACGCGACGCCGACACGATCACCGACGGCGAGTCGCTCACAGCCGGCGCCCAGGCGCTCGACGCGTCCGACGGCCTGGTGGCCGGGTACGACCGGGAGGTGCGCCAGTTCGAGCTCACCTTCGACCACATGCAGATCGGTGCGACAGCACGCGCAGGCCGAGACGCGCAGCATCACCTCGCCCGGCGCCGGTGCGGGTTCGGGTCGTTCGACGAGACGGAGTGGAGCATCGGCAACCGGCGCCGCGTGCTCGAGCACCTGGGCCCGCACCGCTACCCGTCCTCGTCGTCAGGCGGCCCGTGCTCCAGCAGCTCGACGAGCCCGGCTTCGTCGAGCTGCGGCCGGTTGAGCTGCTCCGCCTTCGCGAGCTTGGACCCGGGGTTCGCGCCGACCACCACATAGCTGGTCTTCTTCGAGACGCTGCTGGTGATCTTTCCGCCGCGCGACTCGATCTCGGCTTCGGCTTCCTCACGCGTCAGGCCCTCGAGACCGCCCGTGAGCACCAACGTGAGGCCGGCGAGCGAGACGCCGCCGGGTACCGGCGCCGCGGCAGCCGGGCCTTCGAGGTTGACGCCCGCGGCGCGCAGCTTGGCGAGCACATGTTGGTTGCGCTCGGTCTCGAAGAACCGGCGGATGCTCTCGGCGATGATCGGGCCGACG
>DASVIY010000020.1:0-7857 GCA_036386195.1 Acidimicrobiia bacterium
ACGGCGTACGCGCCGCCGAACGGGAGGAACGCCAGGCGCGCCGACCTCCACCGGCGCCCGAGGGGCGGACAGGCGGCCCGTCCGTCTAGGTTTGTCGCACGAGTCGAGCCGCAAATACAGGAGTACACGATGCCCAAGGCAGCCGTCTGCAACGCCATCGGAGAGCCGCTCGAGATCACCGACGTCGGTCTCGAAGCACCCAAGGAGGGTGAGGTCAAGGTCGAGCTCGCCGCATCGGGCGTGTGTCACTCCGATCTTTCGGTGCAGAACGGCACGCTGCTCCAGGGCCTCCCCGCGGTGCTCGGCCACGAGGGTGCCGGCGTGGTCAGCGAGGTCGGCCCGGGGGTCGATCGCCTGAAGGCCGGCGACCACGTGGTGATCTCGTGGGTACCCCAGTGCGGCGAGTGCTACTTCTGTGCGCACGGGCAGGGCGAGCTGTGCGAAGAAGGCGTGATCGCCAACATGACCGGCGGCATGCTCGACGGCACGCCACGCTTCACCCGTGACGGCCAGCCGCTGTTGCACATGGCCGGCTGCGGCACCTTCACCCAGGCGACGGTCGTGCCCGCCATCAGCGCGATCAAGATCGACGACTTTTTCCCGCTGACGGCCGCATCGCTCATCGGCTGCAGCGTGCTGACGGGATTCGGCGCGGCCGTCAACACGGCGTCAATCGTGCAGGGCGACACCGTTGCGGTCGTCGGGTGCGGCGGCGTGGGGCTCAACGTGATCCAGGGCGCCAAGCACGCCGGCGCCGAACGCATCATCGCCATCGACATGGTCGACGGGAAGCTCCAGACGGCCCAGAAGTTCGGTGCGACCGACCTCGTCAACCCCGCCGACGGCGACGCTGTAGCCAAAGTCATGGAGCTCACCGACCAGCGCGGCGCCGACGTGGCGTTCGAGGTCATCGGGCTCGAGGCCACCATCGAGCAGGCGTTCAACATGGCGCGCCGCGGCGGCCAGGCGATCATCGTCGGCGTACCGAAGATGGAAGTGATGGTCAACATCCCCGCCGCGTTCGGCCTCGTGTTCACCGAGAAGCAGATCCGCGGCTGCTGGTACGGCTCGTCGAACGTGCACACCGACGTGCCCAAGCTCACGAAGCTCTACTCCGAGGGCAAGCTGATGCTCGACGAGCTGATCTCACGCGAGATCAAGCTCGAGCAGGTCAACGAGGCGCTCGACAACATGGGCTCGGGCGAGATCGCCCGCTCCGTCATCGTCTTCTGAGCCGCGGCGCTGCGCTCCGGCGCGGAGGTTGGAGGGCCCGTCATGCGGTATCGCCGGTTCGGGAAGACGGACCTCGAGGTGTCCGAGGTCGGCTTCGGCACGTGGACGATCGCGAGCGACTGGTGGGGCAAGGTCGACGACAAAGACGGCCTGTTGCGCTCCGCGCTCGACGCCGGCATCACGTTCATCGACACGGCACCCGTCTACGGCCCTGACGGGCTCGGCGAGACCCTCCTCGCGGACGCGCTCAAGACGCACCGGAGTGAGCTCGTGATCACCACGAAGTGCGGCTACGACCTCGACGCGCCCCGCAAGTTTCCCGGCCAGTCGGAGCGTCCGCACGACTGGCGGCCCGACGCGGTGCGCGCGCAGCTCGAGGCGTCGCTGCGCCGGCTCGGCACCGACTTCATCGACCTGTACCAGCTCCACAACGTGCGGATGGAGCCGATGCTGGCCGACGACTTGTGGGCGGAGCTCGAGGAGTTTCGCGTCGAGGGCAAAGTGCGTGAGCTCGGTGTCGCGCTCGGCCCCGCGATCGGCTGGGTCGACGAAGGGCTCCACGCGCTGCGCGAGCGACCGATTGCCTCGTTGCAGACCGTGTTCAACATCTTGGAGCAGGAGCCGGGTCTCACCTTTGCCGCCGAGCCTGCAGTGCAGGAGGGCCGCGTCGGCCTGATCTCGCGCGTGCCGCACGCGTCCGACACGTTGTCGGGCAAGGTCACGCGCGACACCGAGTTCGAGCCCGGCGACCACCGCTCGCACCGCAACCGCGACAACATGCTCGACAACTTCGACAAGGCCGACACGCTCACGTTCCTGTGGGAACCCGAGACCGGGCGCACGATCGGTCAGGCCGCAGTCGCAGGCATCCTTGCCAACGCCGCGTTCACTACGGTGCTCCCCACGTGCGTCACCGCCGAAGAGGTGCGTGAGTACGCCGCGGCATCCGACATGCCGCTCACTGCCGGCGAGCAGACGCACCTCGCCGAGCTGTGGGCCGACAACTTCGGCGTCACCAACCGGTACGAGATGCCGCTCAAGAGCAGCACGGGCGCTTGATGCGCCTGCCCGCCGAGCAACGCCGCCGCCAGCTGCTCGAAGTGTCGTGCGACGTGTTCGCGGCGGGCGGCTTTCACGCCACGTCGATGGACGACGTCGCCCTCGCGGCCGGCGTCACGAAGCCCGTCCTCTATCAACATTTCCCTTCGAAGCGGGCCCTGTACGTTGAGCTGCTCCACGACGTCGGGCGCCAGCTGCTCGACCGGCTCACGACCGCAGCGAGTCGGGCCGAGACGGGCCGTGAACGCGTCGAAGTGGGTTTCGCCGCCTACTTTCAATTCGTCACGAGCAACCGGGCCGCGTTCCGGTTGCTGTTCGGCGCGTCGGTGAGAAACGACGCCGAGTTCGCCGACATCGCCGACCGCGTCCTCGACGACGCGGCCGATCTCATCAGCGTGTGGATCGAGATCGAGGGCACACCCGAGCATCGCAACGTGCTCGCCCATGCGCTCGTGGGCATCGCCGAGGCGGCGAGCCGCCATGCGCTCACGAATCCGGAAAGCTCCCAGGATGCCGCACAGCTCGCGAGCTGGATCTCCGAGCTCGCGTGGTTCGGCCTTCGCGGCGTGCGCGCCGACGACGAGCTCCCCGTCGCGGCCGACTGACCGACGCGCCGCGCCCCACCCGGTGCTTCTGCGATGAGTTTTCGACCGTAGCGGTCGAAAACTCATCCCGGAACGAGGGCCTGGTCTTGACGCACGGCGCGCTGCGGCGTCAACCTCGTCGTGGAGGCGCGCGCTGAGGAGGCGGATGGCAGAGCAACTGGCCGATACCGGCGAACGCGGGCCCGTCCGCGGGAACGGTGTGGCCCGTGCCGGCTCGTTCGACGCGCTCCGGCGTGACGGCCAGTTGGTCACCAAGGTGGGCTCGATCCCCGTCGTCGTGTTCTGGCACGACGGCCGCGCCTGGGCGATCGAAGACCGCTGTCCCCACATGGGATTCCCACTGCATCAGGGCAGCGTCGAGACCGGGCTGCTCACCTGCCACTGGCATCACGCGCGTTTCGACTTGGAGTCGGGCTGCACGCTCGACCTCTGGGCCGACGACGCCACCGCGTTCGACGTGCAGGTCGACGGCGACGACGTGCTGGTCTCGGCGCGCGCCGTCGACGACCCGGTCGGGCACTTCGAGCGGCGGCTGCACGACGGCCTCGAAGAGCAGATCACGCTCGTGATCAGCAAAGCCGTGCTCGGCCTGCTCGACCTCGGCGTCGAGCCCAGCGCGATCATTCGAACCGGCGCCGAGTACGGCGCCGCCAACCGCGACACCGGATGGGGAGCCGGTCTCACTGTGCTCGTGGCGATGGCCAACGTGCTCCCCCGCCTCGATCCCGATGACCGACCACGCGCGTTGGTGCACGGCCTGCGGTTCATCGCCACCGATACCGGCGGCCACCCGCCGCGCTGGCCGGTCGACGCGCTCGAAACAACGGCGATCCCCGTCGAGCGCCTCGCGAGCTGGTACCGCCGGTTCATCGACACCCGCGCCGGCAACGCGGCCGAGCGCGTGCTCGCCACCGCGCTCGCCACCGCCGACATCGACGACGTGGCCGCGATGATGTTTGCCGCGGCCACCGATCACGTGTTCATCGACGGTGGTCACACGGTCGACTTCACCAACAAGGCGTTCGAAGCGGTCACACACCTCGGCGCAGAGACGGCTGCGTCGCTCGTGCCGACGGTCGTGCCCCAGACTGCTCGGGCATCACGCGCGGAGGAGACGTCGGCCTGGCGCCACCCCCACGACCTCGTCGCGCTCCTCGAGCAGACCACGCTCGCACCGGGCGCCGGCGGGTACCTCGACATCGCCGGCCTCGCCACTCGCATCCTGTCCGACGATCCGTTCACCGTCGTCGATGCGCTCGTCGACGCCGCCGCACAGGGTGCGTCGCCGGAAGAGCTGGGGCGGGCCGTCGCGTACGCCGCCGCGCTGCGCCTGACGCGGTTTCACACCCGCAACGACATCGGCGACTGGGACGACGTGCACCATGCGTTCACCGCCGCCAACGCAGTGCACCAGGCACTCGTCCGCGCGCCGACGCCCGAGCTCATGCGCGGCGTGCTCCAGGGCGCGCTCCGCGTGTACCTCGACCGGTTCCTCAACGTGCCCGCCGCTCGTATCTCTTCCGCGACGCAAGGCGACCTCGCCGAGCTCGGCGAGTGCTGGAACGCGCAGGGCCTTGTCGATCGCGCCGGCGCGATCGTCGTCGGCTACCTGCGCGGCGGCGGTGATCGCGGCCGGGTCATCGCGGCGCTCGGCCACGCGTTGCTCGACGAGGATCCCGGCTTCCACTGGTACCAGGTGTACGAAGCCGCTGTGCGCCAAGCGCTCGCGTGGCCCGACGGCTCGGAGGAGTCGGCGCTGATCCTGTGCGGCGCGGCGCGATTCCTCGCCGCACACACCCCGACACGGCGCGAGCTCTCGACGGTCGTGAGCATCGCGGACCGGCTGCGACGCGGCGACGCGCTCTACGAGGAGAGCGTCGACGCGTAAAGCCGCCGCGAACGGCCCGCGAGGCGAAGCCCCTCGCGGGCACCGTTCGGAATCAGCCCCTCAGCCGGCGGGCTTGATGTTCTGGTTCTCGTGGAACAGGTTGCCGGGGTCGTACTGATGCTTCACAGCGGCGAGCCGGCCGTAGTTGCCCTTGTAGTTGTCGCGGATGCGACCCTGGTCGTCCTCGGCCATGAAGTTGATATAACCGCCACTCGCCGACTCCGGCTCGAGCGCGGCGTAGTAGTCCTTGACCCACTTGGTGTTCTTCGCGTTTTCGGCCGGATCGGGCCACATGCCGGCGATGACGGTTGCGAAGTTCGCGTCGCGGTATGCGAAGGCCGTCGCGTCCGCCGGCACACGGTTTGTTGCGCCGTTGATCGGATAGATGTGCATCGTCGAGTTGACAACCGGGACCTTGGAGCCGTGCTCGATGTGTGCCTGGATCGCACCGTCGGTCAGCTCCGACGCGAACGACGCCTTCCAGTAGTGCTGCAGCCCGGGAGGCAACAGCGGATCGAACGCCGCGTTGATCGCCGGATACGGCATCGGCGCGACCATCTCGGCGGCCCTCGGTGCGGCGTTTTGGATCGGCCGGAGCTGCTTCTCACCCTCGTCGAGGTCGCCGGCCCAGACCGAGACCATCGCGATGAACGTCTTGCCGTGTTCGGCCTCCGGGATGAACGGCAGCGGCGGCGCGATCTGGAACGCGGGGAACACGCCCATCTGTTCCGGCGCGGTCTCGATGTAGGAGCGGTAGAACTCGAGCACGTCACGGACGTGGTCGAGCGGGTAGAAGAAGAGTCCGGCGAAGATGTCCTTGACCGGATGCAACTGATACTGGAACGACGTCACGACGCCGAAGTTTCCGCCGCCGCCGCGCAGCGCCCAGAAGAGATCTTCGTTTTCCTTGCTGCTCGCCACGAGGAACTGTCCGTCGGCAGTGACGACGTCGGCCGACAACAAGCTGTCGATCGACAAGCCCAAGCCACGTGTGAGGTGGCCGATGCCGCCGCCCAACGTGAGCCCGGCGATACCAGTCGTCGAAACGACACCGCCGGTCGTCGCCAGGCCGAAGGGATACGTCGCGTGGTTGAAGTCGCCCCAGGTGCAGCCGCCCTCGGCGCGCACCGTCTGAGTGTGAGGATCGACGCGGATCCCCTTCATCAGCGAGAGGTCGATGACGACGCCGTCGTCGTTGGTACCGAATCCCGGCACGCTGTGGCCGCCGCCCCGCACCGACAGGTCGAGCCCGTTCTCGCGGGCGAAATCGACGCACGCCATCACGTCGCCGGCGTCGACGCACCGAACCACCGCACGCGGCCGGCGGTCGATCATGCCGTTGTAAACCTTGCGGGCCTCGTCGTAGCCGGGGTCGTCGGCGGTGATGACCTCGCCGCGCGCGTTCTCTCGCAAATCTTCAATCGTGAGCTTGGCCATCGGAGTCCCTTTCGTCGCGGTGGTGCCGCACGAGAACCCTGCCGCACCCGGCGAGCGACGCCGAGCTCCGAGCGCGCACCGTAATCGCGCCGCGTTTGGGATTCAACGGGCTCCGCGCCGCGACCTTCCGGCGTGGCGCAGGCGGCCCGCACGACTGGCTAGATTGCCGTTCCGGAGCCGGCGAAACGGGAGCATGCCATCGATGCCCGAGCACGTTCACGTCGAGCTGCCCGAGGAGCTGCACGAGGGCAGCCACCCGCCCGTCTCGCATCGCGAACGGCTCTTCGAGCTCGTGGCGGTGCTGTTGTTGTCGGTGGCGACGGTATGCATCGCCTGGAGCGGCTATCAGGCCGCCAAGTGGAGCGGGCTCCAGGCCCGCCGGTATGCGCAGGCGAGCACCGCTCGTTCCCAGGCGAACCGTGTGTCAACGCTCGGGGGACAGGAGCGGCTTCAGGACCTCACCAACTTCAACCGCTGGCTCGAGCTGACGACCGAGTCGACCCCGGGCGACCTCGAGCTCGCCGACCTCTACAACCGCCGGTTCCGCCCCGAGTTCCGACCTGCGTTCACCGCGTGGCTCGCGCAGGACCCGTTACACAGTCTCAAGGCGATCCCAAGTCCGCTGCTGATGCCGCAATACAAGATCGCCAACCTCGTAAAGGCGGACCACCTCGAGAGTCTCGGTAACGAGCGCTTCAACCAGGCGAAGGAAGCAACCGAACACGCCGACGACTACATCTTCGGCACCGTGTTCTTTGCCGCGGTGCTGTTCTTCGGCGCCATGTCGATGCGCTTCGACTGGGTGCCGATGCGCGCGACGGTGCTCATACTTGCGCTGGTGTTTCTCGGATACGGGGTCGCGAAGCTGCTCAGCCTGCCCACCTTGTGAGCACGCACGAACGCGCCCGGTCGGAGCCGGCGGTGCGCACCGAAGGTTTGACGAAGCGCTTCGGCGGTGTCGAGGTGCTGAGCTCACTGGATCTCGAGATTGCGCGCGGTGAGGTCTTCGGGTACCTGGGCCCGAACGGCGCGGGCAAGACCGTCACGATCCGGCTGTTACTCGGATTGTTGCGGCCGAGCGCGGGTCGGGCGGAGATCTTCGGGCTCGACACGCGGCGACAGACGGTCGAGGCGCATCGCCGGCTCGCGTACGTACCGGGTGAGGCCAATCTGTGGCCGGCGCTCACCGGTGCCGAGACGCTGCACCTGCTCGGTGAGGTCCAAGGCGCGGTCGACACGGCCTATCGCGAGGTGCTCATCGAGCGGTTCAAGCTCGACCCGGCGAAGAAGGTGCGCGCCTATTCGAAAGGCAACCGCCAGAAGCTGGTCCTGATCGCGGCGCTCATGACGCGGGCCGATCTGCTGCTGCTCGACGAGCCCACGAGCGGCTTGGATCCGCTGATGGAGCAGGCGTTTCGGGCGTGCATCGCCGAGGCGCGTGACGCGGGGCAGACCGTCTTCCTCTCGTCACACATACTGAGTGAGGTCGAGGCGCTGTGCGACCGTGTCGGCATCCTGCGCGCCGGCGAGCTGGTCGAGATCGGCACGCTCGCACAGATGCGTCACTTGTCGGCACTCTCGATCGAAGCAACGTTCGATGCGACACCACCGGACTTGTCACGCGTGCCGGGTGTG
>DASVIY010000021.1:0-7906 GCA_036386195.1 Acidimicrobiia bacterium
CACCGACTCCCACGACGAGCTCGACCGGCTCGAGGCGTTGGTTGCGGGTACCAACGTGCGCCCGACGCTGCTCGTGCGGGTGACCCCCGGCGTCGAGGCGCACACGCACCAGTTCATCGAGACCGGCACCGAGGAATCGAAGTTTGGCTTCACGGTGGCTGACGGCGTGGCGCGTGCCGCGGCGCTTCGAGTCGCGCGCAGCGACGCGCTCCACCTCGGCGGGCTGCACTGCCACATCGGTTCACAGATCTACGTGCTCGAGTCGTATGCGCGTGCGCTTGCGATCGTTACCGAGCTCGCGGGAGAGGTGGAGCAGGACACGGGCCGGCCGATCCAGGAGATCAACCTGGGCGGCGGCCTCGGCACGCGCTATCTCGCAAACGACCCAGCGTGCGAGATCGCCGACTACGCCAAGGTGCTGCAACGCGCACTCGAGGACGGCGGGCGTGCCGCGGGACTGCGTGCGTCGCCGCGGCTCCAGGTGGAGCCGGGGCGTTCGATCGCGGCGCGGGCCGCGATCACCGTGTATCGCGTCGGCACGGTGAAGCGGATCCCCGGCGTCGGCACCTATGTCGCGGTCGACGGTGGCATGAGCGACAACCCGCGTCCGGTGCTCTACGGGGCCGGGTACGAGGCCTATCTCCCGGCGCGCCTGCGCGAACCGCGGCCGATGCAAGCCACGGTCGTAGGCAAACACTGCGAGCAAGGCGACGTGCTCGTCGCGGACGCGCAGCTCCCCGAAGGTGTCGCAGTGGGTGACCTGCTGGTCGTGCCCGTGACCGGCGCCTATGGCTACTCGATGGCGTCGAACTACAACAAGGTGCCCCGTCCCGCCGTCGTGTTCGTACGCGGGGGGAGCGCGCGGGCGGTGCTGCGACGCGAGACGCAGGAGGATCTCGTCCGTCTCGATCTTCTGTCCGGGGCAGACTGATGGCCATGGACCCAGCCGTCAACGAAGGCCTCGTGCGCGTCGGGATTCTCGGGTGCGGCAACGTCGGCTCGGCGTTGGTGCGGCTCATCGACGACAACGCCGATGTCATCGAGCGCCGCGCGGGTGTGCGGCTCGAGGTCGGCAAGGTCGCGGTCCGCAACCTCGCGCTCGAACGCGACGTGCCGCTCCCCGCCGGCGCGTTCACCAATGACGCCCAATCGGTCGTCGGTGCGGCCGACATCGACATCGTGGTCGAGCTGATCGGCGGGATCGAGCCGGCGCGCTCCCTCATCACCGAGGCACTCAAGGGCGGCAAACCGGTTGTCACGGCGAACAAGGAGTTGCTCGCCAACGTGGGGAGGGAGCTTTTCGAGACAGCCGAAGGCGCGGGCGTCGACCTGCTGTTCGAAGCGTCCGTGGCGGGGGGTATCCCGCTCATACGGCCGTTGCGCGAGTCGCTTGCGGGCGACCACATCCGCCGCGTGATGGGCATCGTCAACGGCACGACCAACTACATCCTCACCCGGATGACCGAGGCCGGCTCGTCGTTTCACGACGCGCTCGCGGAGGCGCAGACGCGTGGCTACGCGGAACGCGACCCGACGGCCGACGTCGAAGGCTTCGATGCCGCGGCGAAGGCGGCGATCATTGCGTCGATCGCGTTCGGCGCGCGCGTCGTGGCGGGTGACGTGTACCGGGAAGGCATCTCGGATCTCACGGATCATGACATCGCGTCGGCGCGTGACCTCGGCTACGTCGTCAAGCTGCTCGCCGTGGCCGAGGAGCTCGACGGCGAGGTCGCCGTGCGGGTGCATCCTGCGATGGTGCCGCTGCACCACCCGCTCGCCTCGGTGCGCGAGTCGTTCAACGCTCTGTTCATCGAGGGTGATGCGGTCGGCGAGCTGATGTTGTACGGCCGGGGCGCCGGCGGCGGGCCGACCGCTTCCGCGGTGATCGGTGATCTCATCGACGCGGCGAAGAACCTTGTCTCCGGTGGGCGTGGCGCGACGATCGGCGATCTCGAGCGCAAGACGATCCGCCCGATCGACGAGGTGGAATCGCAGTTCTACCTGTTCATCGAAGTGGCCGACCGTCCCGGCGTGCTCGCCGGCATCGCGACCGCGTTCGGCACGCACGGCGTGTCGATCAAGTCGATGCAGCAGCGTGGCATCGGCGACGACGCCCGGCTGATCTTCGTCACGCACAAGGCGCGGGAGGCCGACCTGCGCGCAACGGTACACGCGCTCCGCGACGTCGAGACCGTGCACCGGGTCGGGTCGGTGTTGCGAGTGATGGGCGACGAGGAATGAACGCGTTTTGACTCCGTTGCCGTCGCCGTGGCCGGGGGTGATCGACGCCTACCGGTCGTTGCTGCCGGTGACCGAGGCCACGCCGGTGATCACGTTGCTCGAAGGGGCGACACCGTTGCTCGAAGCGTCCACGATCTCGGAGCGCGCCGGCGTACGGGTGCTGCTCAAGGTCGAGGGCGTCAACCCCACGGGCTCGTTCAAGGACCGCGGGATGACCATGGCCATCTCCAAGGGCGTCGAGGAAGGCGCAAAGGTCGTGATGTGCGCGTCGACCGGCAACACGTCGGCATCGGCCGCGGCGTACTCGGCTCGCGCCGGCCTCACGTGCGCCGTGGTGATTCCCGAAGGCCAGATCGCGATGGGCAAGCTCGCGCAGGCGCTCATTCACGGCGCGCACGTCGTGCCGGTGCGCGGCAACTTCGACGACGCGCTCACGCTCGTGCGCGAGCTCGCGGAACGAGGCGGCGTGACCGTCGTCAACTCGATCAACTCATATCGCATCGAGGGTCAAAAGACCGCGGCATTCGAGATCGTCGACACGCTCGGCGACGCGCCACACGTGCACTGCATTCCGGTGGGCAACGCCGGCAACATCACCGCCTATTGGAAGGGCTACTCCGAGTACAAGGACCTCGGCCGGGCCACGCGCGCGCCCCGGATGTTCGGTTGGCAGGCGGTCGGTGCCGCGCCGCTCGTCACCGGCGAGCCCGTGTTGCATCCCGAGACGATCGCGACCGCGATCCAGATCGGCAACCCGGCGTCGTGGCACGGCGCGATCGCGGCACGAGACGAATCCGGCGGGCACATCGGTGCAGTGACGGACGCCGAGATCCTCGACGCGTACCGACTGTTGGCCGCCGGTGAGGGGTGCTTCGTCGAGCCCGCGTCGGCCGCGTCGGTTGCCGGGTTGCTGAAGGCCGCGGGCGCGGGCCTGATAGGGGTGGGGGAGACGGTTGTCTGTACGGTCACGGGTCACGGCTTGAAAGATCCGCAGCGCGCCATCAGCGAGGTGCAGTTGGGCGCGGCGGTCGATCCGACCGCTGCGGCAGTCGCCGCCGAGCTCGGCCTCTAGGAGGGCTTCCCATGAACGACGACCGCAAGCGGCTCACGCTGATCACCGGTGCTTCACTCGGCATCGGGCGTTCGTTCGCCGAGAAGCTGGCGGCCCGCGGCGACGATCTCGTGCTCGTCGCGCGTGATGCCACGCGACTGCGCGATCTCGCGGACCGGCTCACCGCCGAGCGCGGCGTGCGGGCCGACGTGCTGAGCGCCGACCTCGCCACATCTGACGGGGTCAAGTCGGTCGAGACCGTGCTGTCGGATCCGGCCCGGCCGGTCGACCTGCTGGTCAACAACGCGGGGGTCGGCTCGTACGGGAAGTTCGCCGAGCTGCCGGTCAACCACGAGATCGACGAGATCGAGCTCAACGTCGTCGCGCTCGTGCGCCTCAGCCATGCGGCGTTACCCGGCATGATCGAGCGGCGCCGCGGCGGCATCATCAACGTGTCGTCCATGGCGAGCTTCCAACCCATGCCGTACAACGCGACGTACGGCGCGACGAAGGCATTCGTCACGAGCTTCAGTCATGCACTCCACGACGAGGCTCGCGGCACGGGGGTCAACGTGCTCGTGCTGTGCCCCGGCTTCACGCGTACCGACTTCCCGGCAGCTTCCGGCATCGATCCGGGCGCGCTGCCGAGCTTCGTGTGGCTGTCGGCCGACGCCGTCGCAGAGTCAGGCATCAACGCGTTCGAGCGCGGGCACGCCGAATGCGTTCCCGGGCTCGCGAATCGCATGGCGGGCTGGTTCGCAGCCGCGCTTCCCGATGTGCTCACCGCGCGGTTCTCCGGCATCGTCGCGAGTCGCGTGGAGCCGCGGTAACACCGACCGGTGAGCGCGGCGTCAAGCCGGTTCGATCTTGTAGACAGCGCCCGCGAGCGACAAGACGTACAGCTCGCCCGCGTTGTCCTGCCCGAACGACGAGAGTTGGTCTGCCTTCACGCCGAGGTCACGCTCGCCGGCCGCCTTGTCGGCATGCTGCACAAACGCGTGCACGGTGCCGATGCATTCGTCGGCCCACAGATATGCGCCGCGCAGCGCGGGAATCGCCGTGCCCCGGTACACGTATCCGCCGGTCACCGCGCACTCACCATTGTCGTGGTTGTACTCGAAGATCGGGCCGACCGCGTTCGCCGGCGGGTCACCTGTGTACGGATGCGAGCCTTCGAAGCGGTTCCATCCGAAGTTGAGGCCGCGCCCCGCGTTCATGCCGGGCTTGCCGGGAGCCGCGCCGACAGAACGAGCGAAGTCGACCTCCTCCCACTCGTTCTGGCCGACGTCACCGATCCACAAGTCACCGGTGCTGCGATCGAACGTGAAGCGCCACGGGTTGCGCAGCCCGTACGACCAGATCTCTCCCCGCGCGCCGTCGCGGCCGGCAAACGGGTTGTCACGCGGGATGGTGTACGGCGCGGTTGCCGACGCCGCCGGGTTGATACGCAGGATCTTGCCCAGCACCTCGCCCAGCGACTGCGCGTTGCCACCCACGTCATGTCCGGGGCCCTGGTCGCCGGCGGCGCCGCCGTCACCAATCGCGATGTACAGCATGCCGTCGGGCCCGAAGGCGAGCTGGCCGCCGTTGTGGTTCGGCTGTGGATCCTTGACCCGCAGCAGCGCGCGTCGCGATTTCACCCTCACGTTGTCGCCTTGCATGGTGAGCTCGTCGACACAATCGTCGGTGTTCGTGCAGGTGTAATCGATGTAGAGCTTCGAGCCATCGGCCGAGAACACGAGCCCGAGCAAGCCCCGCTCCCCGCCCGCGAGCACGCTCTTCGAGAGGTCGACGAGCCTGTCGACCTTGCCGCCGCGGATGGTGTCGATGCGCCCTGTCTGCTCGGTGACGTACAGCACGTCGCTCGCAGGGCGGGGCGCGAACGCGGTTGGCCCGGTGACACTTGCAATCTTGGTCAGCTTGACGCGCGCACCGGCGAGCGCTGCGGCCTCGTCGGTCGTGGTCGTCGCGCCGTCTGCGGCGGGCGCCGGCGCGGTCGAGACGGCCGACCGCTTCGGTGTCGCATGACGCGTCGAGCCGCTGCTGCACCCGGCCAGGATCAGGAGCCCGACGCACGCGGAGACGATGACGACGCGGCGCAGGCACAGGTGCACGAACGAAGGCAGACGGCGAGGCTACCGGCTCATGTGCTCGGAACGGGCGCGCCTACGATGACGCTGATGAAGTACGTCGTTCTGGTGCCTGACGGCTGCGCAGACGAACCGTTGGCCGAGCTGGGCGGGCGCACTCCGCTGGAAGCTGCGGCCATGCCCAATCTCGCGCGCCTCGCCGCTCGCGGCGAGGTCGGTCGGGCCGCGGTGATCCCGGCCGGACTCCCGCCGGGCAGCGACGTGGGAAACATGTCGATCCTCGGCTACGACCCCACGGTGTTCCACACCGGCCGGGCACCGATCGAGGCCGCGGCAATGGGGGTGGAGCTGGGGGACGACGAAGTCGCGTTCCGCTGCAACCTCGTCACCATCGACGACGCGGGCACGATGGTCGACTTCGCGGCGGGCCACCTCTCGAGCGAGCAGAGCGCCCCGATCGTCGCCGCGCTCGACGACGCGCTCGGCAACGGCCGCGACGGCATCCGCTTCCACGCCGGCGTTGAGTACCGCCATCTCTGTGTCACGCCACGGGTGTTTGCCGATGCCGAGTGCGTGCCGCCCCACGATCTCACCGGCAGGCTCGCGGCGCTCCCCACCGGTCCGGCCGCGAGCAAGTTGATCGCGCTGATGGAAGCCTCCCGCGACGTCGTGCGCCGCGTCGCCGCCGACGTCGACTCGACCGCGACGCAGATCTGGCTCTGGGGTCAGGGCGCGCGTCCGACCATGCCGGCCTTCGCACACCGTTACGGAGTGAGCGGACGACTCAGCTCCGCGGTCGACCTCGTGCGCGGCCTGGGTGTGCTCACCGGGCTCGAGGTCGTCGACGTTCCGGGCGCGACCGCCGGCTTCGACAACGACTACGCGGCGCAGCGCGACGCGTGCGTCGCGAGCTTGCGCGACAGCGACTTCTTTCTCTTGCACGTCGAAGCCACCGACGAGGCCGGTCATCAGGGTCTCGTGGGCGAGAAGGTGGCTTCGCTCGAGCGATGGGACACCGAGATCATCGGTCCGCTCGCCGAAGCCCTCGAGGCGCGCGGTGCGCATCGGATCCTGCTCCTGCCCGATCACGCCACGCCCTGCGCGTTGAAGACCCACACGTCGGATGCAGTGCCGTACCTGATGTTCGACTCCGAGGCTGACGGACCCGGCGGGGAGTACACGGAGTCCGGGGTGGCCCACGCATCACCTGTCGTCGCGCACGAGCTCATGGGCCGCCTGCTCCACTCCGATTGAGTCGGACACCGCTCGAGAAACCCAGTTGTTGCCGCGAAGCGAAACAGCGATTACACTGCCGTGTGAACCGCCGCGCTCTCGGGTCCGGCGTGACTCCTCGAAGCACCTCTGAATATCGCGTCGGGGTCTCGTTCCGTTGAGTTTCGGTATCGCGCGTCAACGTGCGGCCGCGACTATCCGTGTCGATGTTGCAGCGTTCCACCTCTCTCACGGTCACGAGCCGAAGCGGTTCGACGGGCCGGAGACCGTTGGACACTCAATGTTCGACCCGATGATCCAAATCCCACTGATATCTCCCCCGAGGAGCACCCTGATGAGCAACGAAGGCCAGCTCGAGCGCTCGATGCTCGACGGCAAAGACCGCGAAGAGCTCCATGCCATCGCCGGCGCGATGGGCGTGAGGTCGGCCACGCGGCTGAAGAAAGCTGATTTGATCGACGCGATCCTCACCGCGGCCAACGGCGGCGAGGGATCGAGCGAAGACAACGGCGAAGTAAAGCCGAAGCGGGTCCGGTCGAAGAAGGCGTCCGAGGTCGACGTCGATCCCGTCGCCGCGCTCGCGGACGAAGAAGAGACGCTTGCCGCAGTCGACAGTGCCGAGGTCGATGTCGCGCCGCGGCCACGTCGCGACGAATCGACTCCCACTGCCGCGCCGGCGTCCGATCGCGCCGAGGCGCGGACCGGTACCGGCACTTCGACACGCAGCGGTGGCGGCGGTGATGGCGGCGGTCCGAAGCAGTCCACGTCGGGGCCGCGACTCGATCCCGAAGACGAACGTCAGTCATACGGCGAAGGCAACCGCCGGCGTCGCCGCCGCGGCCGCGGTCGCGATCGCCCACGCGACGGCGAGTCGCAACAGCAAGGCGGCGGAGGCGGCGGAGGCGAGCCGCAAGGCGAGCCGATCGAAGTGGAGGGTTTGCTCGACCTGCGCGACGAGGGCTATGGCTTCATGCGCACGAACGGATATCTCCCGTCCCCCAAAGACGTCTACGTGAGCGCGTCGCAAGTGCGCCGGTTCGCGTTGCGCAAGGGCGACTACGTGCACGGCCTCACGCGTCCCGCCGCGAGCAGCGAGAAATATCCGGCGCTGCTTCGTGTCGATCAGGTCAACGGCATGACCTCCGACGAAGCGCGCGCCCGTCCCCGTTTCGAAGACCTCACGCCGCTGTTCCCCGACTCCAGGCTGCGACTCGAGCTCGAAGACGAGCCCATGAGCATGACCGGCCGCATCGTCGACCTGATCTCACCGATCGGCAAGGGCCAGCGCGGG
>DASVIY010000022.1:0-1794 GCA_036386195.1 Acidimicrobiia bacterium
TCGACGGCGTACATCAGCGCGCCCTCGGCGAGGCCGATCCCGCGCGCCGCAACGATCGGACGCATCGAGTTGAGCCCGAGCATCGCGAGCCGAAACCCGCCGACCTCGCCGATGACGTTTGCCGCCGGCACGCGTACGTCGTCGAGCACGAGCTCACCGGTGTCGACGCCCTTCACGCCCATCTTGCGGTCGACGCGCCCGACGTCGACACCTGCCGACTTCCGCTCGACGATGAACGCGGTGATGCTGTCGTGGGCACGCGAGTCGGCCGTGCCGGTCTTCGCGAACACGCAGTACCAGTCGGCCTGGCGCACGCCTGACATCCAGCACTTCGTGCCGGAGAGGATCCAGTCGTCGCCGTCGGGTCGGGCCTTGGTGCGGATGCCCATGACGTCGCTGCCCGCTTGCGGCTCCGACAACCCGAACGCCGCTCGCGCCTCGCCGGTAGCGATCGGGCGCACGTATCGCTGCTGTTGTTCCGGTGAGCCGGCGATCATCACGGGCCCGGTGGGCAGCCGGGTGAGCAGCAGCATGAGCGCGGCGGCGTTGGAGTACTTCGCGACCTCTTCGATCGCGAGGGTGAGTCCGAGGATGCCGGCACCGGAGCCGCCGAGGTCTTCGGGGATGCACAAGCCGGTGAGGCCCGCGTCCACGAAGAGATCGAACAGATCCTGGGGGTACTCCTCGGTCTCGTCGATCTCGCGGGCGCGCGGAGCAACGCGGTCCCGCGCAAGCTTTCGCACCGTCGCCTGCAACTCGACCAACTCGGGCGACAGGTCGAAGTTCATAGCCGGGGCAGCCTACCGGCCGCCTCTTACGGTCTCCCGATTGCGTGAGCAAGACGGCGCCCGTCGCGCGCGTGACGGCAACCCGCTCACAGGATCACTTGGGACCGCGTCGCAGAACGGTTGCGCGCTACGCGGTCTTCCGACGCTGGCGAAGGACGCGACGACGCTCCCGTTCGGTGAGGCCACCCCACACGCCGCTCTTCTCGCGAACGGTCAGGGCGTATTCGAGACAGGCCTCGCGCACGGGACAGAGCAGGCAGACCGCCCTCGCCTCTTCCGCGTCCTCGTCGGAGATCGGATGAAAGATTTCCGGATCGACACCTCGGCACCGCGCCATCTGGCGCCACCCGAGGGGTGTCGCTGAAAGGTTCACGCTCACGCTGTGCTCCCTCGCCCGCGGCTCAGCATTTTTGAGCCGCTTCCTCTTGTACGTCACGACTGTCGGCCGTTGCCCGCGAGTACTTGAGCGGAATCTCCAACATTCACTCCTTGTGGCCGTCTCTCTCGCCGGCACGCGCAGCCCGTAAGATTCGTCGCCGTGGCCGCCCCCCCGTACCCCGGCCCGTTCGCGGCAGTTGCCACGAAACCGCCCCGGCCGCGGTTGCAGCTCGCGGCCCTGGGCGGTGCCGGCGCGATGACCGTTCCCGGCCTCGCGCTGCGAATTACGGGCGCGCATTCCCCCGACTGGCTGGCCGCCGTGTGCTTCGGCCTCGCGGTCGTCGGCGCCGCGTTCATCCTCGCGTGGAGCGCGGAGGTGCTGCAGCTCGACGTGTCGCAAGGGCTTACCCTTGCGGTGGTTGCGCTCATCGCGGTGATGCCCGAGTACGCGGTCGACTTCGCGTTCACCTGGAAAGCGGGCAAGAATCCCGAGAAGTACGCGCCGCTCGCGCTCGCCAACATGACGGGCGGCAACCGACTGCTCATCGGCATCGGCTGGTCGATGGTCGTGCTGGTCGCCGCGTGGCGCATGCGACGCATCGCGCGCAACGAGGGCTACGAAGGTGAG